>CALGAO010000019.1 GCA_937957685.1 uncultured Paenibacillaceae bacterium | reverse complement strand
AGCTCCTTGGAGCGAACGAACTTGATTTTCATATATGACACCCCGCAGGTGAATGTTATCTTGTTTATGTCATTCGCATTCGGAAGTGTATTTGCCTGCTTTTTCTCGCATTTTCATCAGTTAATGATCACGGATTCAGGTGAAAATTCATCTAGAAATAAAAGTAAATAATGGTATTTTATCCTTGAAAGCGTTTTACAAAATGAATTTTATGTGGGTGCGACAAAGACATTTGACTTCCTTGTTTTTATTTATTATAAATAAATAATGAGACTAAATATCAAACAGGAGGAGAGAACGCTATGCCATTAGTAGGCAGCAAGGTATTGCCATTCCAGGCATCCGCCTATCAAAAGGGCGAGTTTCTGAACGTGTCGGACGCAGATTTCATCGGAAAGTGGAGCGTAGTATGCTTCTATCCGGCAGACTTCACATTCGTGTGCCCAACTGAGCTGGAGGACCTGCAAAATCATTACGCAGAATTGAAGAAGCTGGGTGTAGAGGTATACTCGGTATCGACGGATACGCACTTCGTGCACAAGGCTTGGCACGACAGCTCCCCGGCTATCGGCAAGGTCGAATATATCATGATCGGCGATCCATCCCACACGATCTCCCGCAACTTCCAGGTGCTGGATGAAGAGGCTGGTCTGGCGCAACGCGCAACCTTCATCATCGATCCGGACGGCGTGATCCAGGCAGTGGAGATCAATGCAGACGGCATCGGCCGCGACGCAAGCACGCTGATCACCAAGATCAAGGCAGCCCAATACGTGCGCAACCATCCGGGTGAAGTTTGTCCGGCCAAGTGGCAAGAAGGCGCTGAAACACTGAAACCAAGCCTCGACCTCGTAGGCAAGATCTAAGGAGAATATACATCATGAAACTGGACGCAGACATACGAGCACAACTGCAGCAATACCTTCAGCTCATGGAAGGCGACGTTGTGATCAAAGTCAGCGCCGGTTCTGATGACGTATCGAGAGACATGCTGGATCTGCTCCAAGAGCTGACCAGTATGTCTTCTCGTATTACGACAGAACAGGCGCAGCTCGAACGCACGCCAAGCTTCAGCGTGAATCGTCCCGGCGAGGAAACCGGCATCGTGTTCGCAGGCGTGCCGCTTGGTCACGAGTTCACCTCGCTGGTGCTGGCTCTCCTGCAGGTGAGCGGCCGTCCGCCGAAGGCAGACGAGAAGATCATCTCGCGGATCAGACAACTGGAGGGCGAGTACCGCTTCGAGACCTATGTCAGCCTGTCATGCCATAACTGCCCTGACGTCGTTCAGGCGTTGAACATGATGAGCGTGCTGAATCCGAACATCTCTCATACGATGATCGACGGAGCGGCCTACAAGGCTGAGGTGGAGAGCAAGGACATCCTGGCTGTACCAACGGTCTATCTGAACGGCGAATTCTTCGAGAGCGGCCGCATGACGGTCGAGGATATCCTGAACAAGCTGGGCTCCAAGGCAAGCGCTGATGAATTTGCCAACAAGGAGCCTTACGATGTGCTGGTCGTAGGCGGCGGTCCTGCCGGCGCCAGCGCTGCGATCTATGCGGCGCGCAAGGGCATCCGCACCGGCATCGTGGCTGAGCGCTTCGGCGGTCAGGTGAACGACACGCTGGCGATCGAGAACCTGATCAGCATCAAGCACACGGAAGGTCCGAAGCTGGCGGTCGCGCTGGAGGAGCATGCGAAGGAATATCCGATTGACATCATGAAGTCGGTGCGCGCTGTGAAGCTGGAGCGCAAGGATCTGGTCGAGATCACGTTGGACAACGGGGCGGTGCTGAAGAGCAAGACCGTGATCATCGCCACCGGAGCGCGTTGGCGCAACCTGAACGTGCCGGGCGAGCAGGAGTTCAAGAACAAGGGTGTCGCCTACTGTCCGCACTGCGACGGACCGCTGTTCGCCGGCAAGAAGGTGGCGGTCGTAGGCGGCGGCAACTCTGGCGTCGAAGCGGCCATCGACCTGGCGGGCATCGCTTCGCAGGTTACCCTGTTCGAGTTCATGTCGACGCTCAAGGCCGACCAGGTGCTGCAGGATCGCCTGTTCAGCCTGCCGAACGTGACCGTCATCCGGAACGCGCAGGTGAAGGAGATCACCGGCACGAACCGCATGGAAGGCATCACGTATATCGATCGCGAGACGGGCGAAGAGCACCATCTGGAGATGGATGGCGTATTCGTGCAGATCGGTCTCGTGCCGAATACGGAGTGGCTGGAAGGGGTTCTGGAGCGCACCCGCATGGGCGAGATCATCGTCGACAGCCGTGGCGCGACGACCATCCCGGGCGTCTTCGCAGCAGGCGACTGTTCGAACAGCCCTTATAAGCAGATCATCATCTCGATGGGTTCAGGCGCAACTGCTGCGCTGAGCGCATTTGATTATCTCATTCGCAACTGACATGCAGGAGGACGTTGTCCCTCTCCTCTATGGAAGGTCGGGAAGAAGACGCATGTTTTCTTTCTGGCCTTTTTTCATGTTCCATTCATCTGTAGCCATGAAGATCAACCAGGCCTATATCCTGTCGACCGATGGAGTGGCTGAGCTTCCTCGCCGCTTCCCGACCCGGTTCGCTCTCGCTTCCGGCGGGTCGATCGGGTACAATAGCCATGACCCTTCGCTTGCGATAAGCGAGGCCATGCGGATGATGCAGAAGGAGCCTTCACGCCAGTCAATCCCGACATTCCTATACCAATGATCAAAGGAGATCATACCCATGAGTCAATATGCCATCGTCAAACTTGGCGACAGACCGGAGCTGAAGGATCTGGCAGCGCAGTGGTTCCACAGCAAGTGGGGCATTCCGCTGGAAGCCTATCAGGAGAGCATGACGGAATCCCTGCGGGAAGGCGCGGTGGTGCCGGCCTGGTACGTCTGCATGGATGGCGAGAGGATCATCGCCGGCATGGGCGTCATCGACAATGACTTTCATGAGCGCAAGGACCTGGCGCCCAATGTGTGCGCAATCTACACAGAGGCGGACTGCCGCGGGCAGGGCATAGCCGGGCGGCTGCTGCGATACGTGTGCGAGGATATGAAGGCGCAAGGCATCGATACCCTGTATCTGGTGACCGACCATACTTCCTTCTACGAAAGATATGGCTGGGAATTCCTGTGCATGGTGAAGCCGGATGGAGAAGAAAGGCTGACCCGGTTGTATATGCACAAGTGCCTATGAGAACCTGTTGATCCAGGGACCTGTCCATCGACAAGTCTAATGCAGACTTGCCGGTCAGGTCCCTTTCTCATATACAGCCCGCTTGTCCAGTATCTGCTTGTCCGGCGATGGACGGGCAAGGCAGTTTGAATCGACGCAAAAAAATTACAAATTAAAGTCAAAACAACCCCATACCAAGGTCGTGGTGTAAGCCCTTACAATAAAAGAGAAAATAATATGAAAGCGCTGTATCAGGATGGTTGTTGCTTGACAATCGCATCTGTGCATCTTGAGCCTGCCTGATAATAACCACCCGCAGCATGTTTGGCGACAATCATCCTGAACACGGCGAACAACCTGTACAGAAGGGGGAGCATCTCAACCAATGAACAACGTATATCGCATAATCAAGGCCGTCTTCCTCTGGATCGACAGGGCGATCGAAGTGTTTGCAGTGAGCATGGTGGCACTCATGACGCTGATCGTGACGCTGCAGGTCGTCACGCGGAAGGTGTTCAACTTCGTCTTCTTCTGGTCGGAGGAGATCACGCTGCTGTTGCTCGTCTGGTTCTCATTCCTCGGCATCGCCATCGGCTTCCGCGACAAGCTGCATCTGGCGATGGATGCCCTGGCGAACCGGCTGCCGAAGCGGGCGAACTGGTGGCTGGATCGCATCATCGCACTGTGCACGCTCCTCTTCGGCATCTATCTGGTGAAGTATGGGTGGGACTTCGTCCAGGTCGTGAAGAACAACACGATGTCCGCAACGGGCTGGTCAAGCGCCGTGAAGTACATCGTCATGCCGATCACCGGATTGCTGACGATCTTCTACGGACTGTTGCAACTGCTTGGCATCGATACCGTACAGCATCGCGAGCTGGATGAGGGGGTTGGCGAATGAGTACCACCATCTCTTTGATCGTCCTGTGTGTCAGCTTTGTCCTGCTGCTCCTCCTGCGCTTCCCGGTGTCGCTGGTGCTGGCGCTGTCTTCGCTGCTGACGGCGATGACGCTGGACCTGCCGCTGCCGAACATCGCGCTGCGCATGGTGCACGGGATCGACTCCTACTCACTGCTGGCGATCCCGTTCTTCATCCTCGCCGGGCAGATCATGAGTGAGGGGGGGCTGGCCCTCAGGCTCGTCAATCTCGCGCAGCTGATCGTTGGCGCGATTCGCGGCGGCCTGGCGATGGTGAACTGCCTCGCCTGCATGCTGTTCGGCAACATTAGCGGCTCGGCCGCAGCCGACGTCTCTTCGGTCGGTTCGGTCATGATCCCGATGATGAAGAAGAAAAATTACGAGCCCAACTTCTCGGTAGCCGTTACCTCGGCCGCGGCCATCCAGGGCGTGGTCATGCCGCCGAGCCACAACATGATCATCTATGCCGTCGCAGCCGGCGGCGTGTCGATCTCGAGCCTCTTCCTGGCCGGCGTGGTGCCATGTCTGGTCATGCTGGTCGCGCTGATGACGACCAGCTATATCATCGCCAGGAAGCGCGGCTATCCGAAGGGTGAGCCGGTCAAGCTGAAGGAAGTGCCGAAGATCCTGCTGGATGGATTCCTGTCGCTGATGACCGGGGTGATCATCCTCGGGGGTATCTTCTCGGGTTGGTTTACCGCGACGGAGTCCGGCGCGATCGCCTGCGTCTATGCCTTCATCCTGACGTTCTTCTGGTATCGCGATCTGCCGCTCAGCCATATGAAGGTGATCTTCCTGAAGACCTTCCGCACCGTCGCGATGGTGCTCTTCCTGATCGCCGCCTCCAATGCGTTCGCCTGGATCCTGACCTATCTGAAGGTGCCGCAGCTGATCACCGAGGCGCTGCTCACGATCTCGGACAGCCCGTTCGTCATCCTGCTGATCATCAACGTGCTGCTGCTGATCCTGGGCGCACCGCTGGATATGGCGCCGCTGATCGTCATCATGACGCCGATCCTGTATCCGGTCGTCACATCGCTCGGCATGGACCCGGTTCATTTCGGCATCGTCCTGATCCTGAACCTGGGCATCGGGCTGATCACACCGCCTGTTGGCACGGTGCTGTTCGTCGGATGTGCGATCGGCAGGGTCGGCATCGAAAGCGCGACGAGGGCACTGATTCCATATTTCTTCGTGCTTGTCGGTGTATTGTTCCTGATCACCTACGTGCCGCAGATATCGCTATGGTTGCCTAATCTCTTCATGAAATAGTGAAGTCCATATAGAGGGTGTTAGCTTCAGCATTCATCCGACATGACAGGAAACAGAGAGACGCAAATGTTGGAAGAGAGAAAGCTCGAACTGCAGGAAGTGGAGAGAAACGGGCAAAAAATAGATGAACGAAAAGAAAGGGGTATAAGAAAAATGACAAAGAAGCAATCGCGCATCTTCACATGGTTCGTTGTATCGCTGATTCTGGTCCTGCTGGCGGCCTGCTCGTCCGGCGGAAACTCCTCTTCCGGCGGCAACTCGTCCTCCGGCGGCGGCAATACCTCCTCGAATACGGGGAGCAGCTCGTCGGGTGGCGACTCGAACAGCTCGGCTAATGACGGTCCGCGCTACACCTTCCGCCTGGCAGAGACGCATCCGGCTGAATATCCGACGACGCTCGGCGACCGCAAGTTCGCGGAGCTGGTGAATGAAAGAACGAACGGCCGCATCACGATCGATGTCTTCCCGTCGGCCCAGCTGGGTGAGGAACGGGCAGCCATCGAGCAGGTGCAGCTCGGCGCGATCGAGTTCACGCGCGTCAGCACGGGGCCGATGGCCGAATTTAACCAGGATTTTGGCGTATTCAGTCTGCCGTACATCTTCGATGATGATGATCATGTATGGCGCTTCCTGCTCAGCGACGCCGGCAATGAGCTGCTGGACAGCCTGCAGAACTCCGGCTTCCAGGGACTGGCCTGGTACAGCTCCGGCTCCAGAAGCTTCTATTCCTCCAAGCCGCTTAACAGCATCGACGACCTGAAGGGGCTGAAGATCCGCGTGCAGGAGAACCAGGTGAACATCGCGCTGATGGATGCGCTGGGCGCAAGCGCATCGCCGATGCCATACGGCGAAGTGTACAGCGCGTTGCAGACGGGCGTCATCGATGCGGCAGAGAACAACTATCCGAGCTATTACTCCAGCGGTCACTATGAAGTGGCGAAGTATATGATCCTGGATGGCCATCAGCGCGTACCTGAGGTGCTTATAGTCTCGAAGACCGTATGGGATAAGCTGTCGCCGGAGGATCAGGAGATCATCCGCCAGTCGGCGATCGATTCGATCGCATATCAACGCGAGAAATGGGCAGAATACGAGAAAGAAGCCGAGCAAATGGTGCGCGCTGCCGGCTCTGTCATCACCGAGGTCACCGACATCACGCCGTGGCAGGAAGCCGTCAAGCCGGTCATCGAGCAATATCGCGAGAAGTATGCGAAGATCCTCGATGCGATCGACGCAGCACGATAAGTGAATCATCCCGATCCAGGCCTGCTTGGCAGGTCTGGATTTTTGCTGTTGATTGACAGGATCATGTCGACGCGGTGTCGAACAAGTAACCAGAAAACTGTGAGACCAGGGAAGCCGGGTGATGACCGATGGAGAGCCAGAGCCGTAACAAGTTCCGGAATTTGATGCGCAAGCTCCTGCTGCGTGACCGGTCGCTTATGACCAAGCTGACGGTCTATTCGGCTCTGCTCGTGATCATCCCGATGCTCTTCGTCGGCGCCATCGCCTATGTGCTGTCCTCACAGACGCTGGAATCGGAAGCGCGCCGCTACAGCTGGCAGATCATCGAGCAGGTCAAACGGTATGTCGAGGATTACCTGCGCGGCTACGAGCTGGATACGCTCAAGATCGTCAATCATCCGGACACCGTGGCTTATCTCAAGCTGGAAACGAAGGAGGAGCTGTCCAGCCCCGATATGGTCGCCAGTGTGCGCAATGTGTTGAAGAACTTCGCCTACTCCCAGTCCGATGTGACGAATATTACGATCGTGCTGGACGATCTGTTCACGCTGCAATCCGCCAACGAGGAGGACATCCCGATCATCGAAGGGCTTGAACATGAGCCCTGGTACCAGTCCGTTCCGCTCACCGGACCTCCGCAGGTGTACAGCAGGATGATTCGTTGGAAGGGCAGAGAGGAGCCGGTGCTGTCGATGATGAAGCGGATCGTCAATCCGCAGACTCGGGACCCCTATGGCATGCTGATCATTGATCTGAATTACAAGCGCTTGCAGGAGGCGGCCAGCGATATCAGGCTGGGGGAGAGCGGACAGGGGTATCTGTTCATCATCGATCACAAGGGGCAGATCGTCTATCATCCCAATATGCAGAGGATCGGCAGCAGCATCGACCCATCCCTGCTCCTCACCATGCAGGATACGACCAGCGGTTCCTTTGTCTCCGGGCAGGATGCTGATCGGATGCTGTACACATACAGCCTGAGCGAGCGGTTCGACTGGTATGTCGTTACCACCATCCAGTATGATGAACTGATGAGCTCGCGCACGTGGATGGGCAACACGATCTTCTACACAACCGCAGCCTCCATGGTGATCGCCTTCATCCTGAGCATCGGGCTGGCTTCGTCGATCGTCCGCCCGATCAAGCGGCTCTATCAGTACATGCGCAAGGTGGAGAAGGGCGATTTCACGGATCGGGTGAAGGTCGAATCCGAGGACGAGCTGGGCATGCTGAGCGCGAGCTTCAACAAGATGGTGGCGAGGCTCGCGGAGCTGGTGGAGGAGGTGTACCTCTCCAAGCTGCGGGCGACGGAGATGCATCTGCGGGAGAAGGAATCGGAGCTGAGGATGCTGCAGGCGCAGATCAATCCGCATTTCCTGTACAACACCCTGGAGACGATACGCGGCATGGCGCTCGAACACGACCGGATGGACATCGCCTCGATGTCCGCCGCCCTGGCCCGCATCATGCGATATAACGTGAAGCAGACGGATACGGATGTGACCGTCAGGCAGGAGGTGGAGATCGTCGATGTCTATCTGCAGATCCAGAAATATCGTTTCGAGGAGCGGCTCCAGTATGCGATCGACATGCCCGATTGGGCGATGGATCAGCGCATCGTGAAGCTGGCTCTGCAACCGCTGATCGAGAACAGCATCATTCATGGCCTGGAGCCCGGAGGCGGACAGACGCATATCCGCCTGACGGCCGAGAAGCTGGATAAGGACAGCTTCTGCATCCTCATCAGCGATGACGGCGCCGGCATGTCCATCGATCGGCTGGAGGCGATCCGCGCTTCGCTGGACGATATGCAGAGCGACCCTTCGCATATCGGCCTGCAGAATGTGCACCGGCGGATTCGCCATCTGTTCGGCGAGCGATATGGTTTGCAGGTGGACAGCCGGGAAGGAGCGGGAACGGCCGTCCGGATCGTACTGCCTTATGCGGATCCAGAGAAGGAGTTGAGCGAAGTTGGTTGATGTGATGCTGGTGGAGGACGAGAAGTGGGTGCGTGTGGCTCTGCGCAAGGTCATCGAGAAGAGCGCCCTGCCGATCCGGGTGGCGCACGAGGCGGCGGACGGGATCTCGGCGCTGGACTGGCTGCGGGAGCATACCGTTGATCTCGTGTTTACGGATATCCGCATGCCGTTGATGGACGGGATCACCTTGCTGAAGGAGATCAGGCGGTACGGATACAAATGCGACGTCGTCATCGTCAGCGGGCATGATGATTTCACCTACGCGCGCGATGCGATTCGCCACGGGGCGATCGATTATCTGCTGAAGCCGGTGGAGGTCGAGCACATCGAAACCTGCATCGCCCATTGGCAGGAGCTCCGGCGGGGAGTGGGCGACTACAAGGAAGAGGCGAAGCCGTGCACTCCCCAGGAGCAATCCGCGGTCGAGCAGGTCATCCATCATATCCAGGCCAATCAGGTCTATCACATGACCTCCTGTGAAGCGGCCGAGCTGGTCCACCTGAACCCGAGCTATTTCAGCAAGCTGTTCCGCAATTCGATGGGGATGACGTTCACCGACTACATGACCAACCTCCGTCTGGAGGAAGCGAAGCGGCTGCTGGAGGTCACCTCGATGCGCGTGAGTGAGATCGCGGAGCGGCTGGGCTTTACGGATATCGCCTATTTCAGCAACACGTTCAAGAAAAATTGCGGGCTGACGCCCAGCGAATACCGGAGGCATGTCCGGGACGCGTGAACCGGCGTCGGGGATCGTGGGTTCGGCGGACAGCCATCATATGAGCTCCTTGCTCGGCAACACCTTCAGGACAACCTGCGTGCTGAAGTCCCGCGAATACCGGAGGCATGTCCGGGACGCTTGAACCGGCGTCGGGGATGCGGACGTCTGGCTGGAGCGAGGCCTTCAGGTGAGCTCCAGCGACGTCTGCGCCGCTTCATGTCCGTTCACCAGCAGCGTGATCCGGTGAAGGCCCGGATAGTGTCGCCGGGTGGACAGGTCGGCCCAATGGAGCGTGCGTTGTCCCTTCAGCTGCAGCTCATCCTCCAGGCTCTTCTCCGTGAGGAAGAACAGCTTGCGCGAGGTGCGGCCGTTCGCCCTCACATAATCGACGGCGTACTCGATGCGCAGCTTCACCGGTTCCGGACTCCGGGACCGGGAGGTCAGACGGACCTCGTACGCCATCTCGCAGCGGCCGCCGATCGGCAGCCTGTCCCTGTCAAGCCGGATCGCCGCATGATCGATGAGCCCGGCGGAGGCGTCGGTCCCGGCAAAGCCGAACAGCGCCAGGGCTTCGGGCTCGGCTCTGCGGATCATCGTGCGCAGGCCGTGGCGGATGATCCAGTCGGTGTGCGGGTGATGGCCGATCCAGCGGCGCGCCGTCCGGAGGACGACATCCGGGTTGTCCTTGGCGATGTCGTTCAGGTTGTTGGCGACGCTCTTGCGCACATACAGCGACGGGTCCTGCTTCAGCCGCTCGAGGATCGGCAGGATCGGCGACGGGTCGCGCTTGAACAGGGGAAGCGATACGCCCCACGGCAGACGGGGTCGGCAGCCTTCGCTGGCGAGGCGCCGGACGTGCTCGCTCGGGTGCTCGGTCCAGGCGAGCATCTGGGCCATCATCCTCTCCGGCTGGCGCAGGATGAAGGGCCTGACGGCGAATTCGGCGGAGGAGCCGCAGGTGAACTGCTCCAGCGCCCGCATCGACAGCTCCCAATGCTCATCCGCCTGTCCGTACACCTCCACGTAATCAGGCAGGATCAGGTAGGGGAACCCGGTGCAGCGGGGGCTTACGGCGAGCAGGATGTCGATGGCGTCCTCATAGCGGCTCGGCAGATGCCGGCCGAGGACGGTGGAGATTCTGCGGATGCGTTGCTTGAGCTCGAGGTTCTCCCAGTCGCCGTCCATCACGTCACGCGTGAAATCTTCCGTCCGGAACCCGCTGTACACGTCCGATATGAGGTTGCCGAAGTTCCTCAGGAATTCCCCATGATAGACTGATTTCAACGCTTCAGCCATGCCGATGTGCATCCTCTCTGTAAAGTGATGTTGCTGGGGGGTGTCTGTGTTCCAATATCTTCTATCATCGCAGACATGCGGCGAGAACTCAAGAAGCCTCCATGGATCCTGAAGGACAGGAGTTAGTGTAAAATCTCCGTGGGTGTAGGAATTGGAAAAAGCGGATATAGAAAAAGAGCTTCTCCCTTGGTAAAGTGA
>CALGAO010000018.1 GCA_937957685.1 uncultured Paenibacillaceae bacterium | reverse complement strand
ATAACGCAGATTTACTATGTTGCAATCAACGTTATCCTCATTTAACGCCATAAATGTCTGCATCATCTGATCCAAATATGGCGTCTTGTAGTAGGCCTTTTGATGATCAGATACTTTATACGACTCGAAGGAATAAGCGAGTGCAATATCCGGATCTGGCAAATAAGGCAGGCCTATGTGTTTCAGTTTCTCCATTTCATTGGCAAATTGTCGGTATTCCTCTAGCTTACGTCCTGGCAGTCCGTCGTGATCCAGCAAACCAAATAAGTACTGCTCTTCCCCGCCAAGCATAGACCGCCAAGTCCAGGCACATATAGCCTCCGCACGGAATAATAAGGCCAGATAAGCGTACATCCGTAAGGCTCCCTTAGGAGGTCCATAAGCTCCGAAGGAACCGGTCTGAAATTCCAGGCACCAGATCGGCTTATTCATTTCTCCAATTCGGTGTGTCATTGTAAAACAAGCGCCGAAGAGAGCATTGCGATCCTCCGGATTGACGCCCGGATAGAAGCCAACGCCCGGCAGGTCAAATATCTCGCGGTAACCCTTGAGATAATCGAAGCCATATACCGGATGTTCGGCCCAATGATTCGTGGATTCTCTCGCATGGGGAGCATTGCTGCGGACGATCCGGCTTAACCCTCGAAGGTAATTCAATTGCTCGTCCGAGAAAAATCGCCACATGTCCAGCATTCTCTCCGGCGCCCCGTTGATCGCGCCGGCAATGGGAAACTCGACATCCTCGAAGCTGTTCAGTCTTCGGGACCATCTCTGCGCTGCCCATGCCTGGTTCAGGCTCTCGATGTGGCCGTATTTCCGCTTCAACCATTCGACAAACCTTCTGCGGGCATCGGGTGAGAAGCTTGGCATACCGCTGCCCACCTCGTTGCACAAGCCGAAGGCATACAACGCGGGATGAGCGGCATACCGCCTGGTCAACCTGTCGGCGAAGCGATAGGCGTATTCCTGAAACACCGGATGCCCTACGTCCTCCATATACCGATGCACCGCGGCGAGCCGGTTGCCGTTTCGGTCGACCAGATTGATATCCGGATACTTCTTGTGAAGCCAGGTCGGAGCAGGACGAGTCGCAATATCAAGAACGACCTTCATCCCCGCTTCAGCAAATAACGCCATCACCTCGTCAAACCACTCGAAGTTCCAGCAGCCTTCCGAAGGTTCAAAACTGTCCCAGCACAGATGGCCAAGGCGGACGATCGTGAATCCGGCCTCCTTCATCATGCGGATATCCTCAGGCCAACGACTTCTTGGCCAATCATGCGGATGATAGTTAGTACCTACATGGATCATGGTTCATCCCTCCGTCTGATATAGAAATTACCTGCAAGCTCATTTACAGGCCATTCATTCATCTGAAACAGATGAAGTATACTTACTTTTTGCTGCAAAAAGTATCGTCATCATACTGGTCCCAACTTCCGTACACATATACCCTGCCGTCAGGCATTACATGGGCCTCGGGATCGGCAATATGCAGATGAACAGGCAGTACCGGATTTCGACAATCTTTGAACTCTGTCATGCAATGATCAACCCCTTTATCCGCCATCCGAAATGATTATTGAAGCATACTCTCATACAATAGACCAGCCGGATCATCATGAAAACAGGCATTTTTAAGTTTTTACATGCGTTATCTTTGTATGTATCTTGTGGTATAGATTCGTTGGATGAAAAAAAAACAGCCCCTTACGGGTTGACCCAGGATTGCTATTCAGATTGATTCACCTGTCCATCTATCAACTCCTTATTCTTCGCCAATTGATTCCGATACTCCGATGGTCCAAGACCGACATACTTCCGAAAGATTCTTGCGAAGTGGGAAAAGTTCGTATGACCAACGGAAATAGCGATGCTGCTGATCGGAATATCCGTCTGGGTGAGCATTTTCTTGGCCAGGCGGATTCGTTCCGCCAGAATATATTCGGACACTGACAATCCCGTTTCTCTCTTGAACAATCTCGTCAGATGATCGGGATTCAGGTATACCATCTCCGCCAGTGCTTCTCTTGTCAGTTCCTTGTCGATATTCTGAGCAATATACCGCTGCACCATCTGTACGACAGAGTCTCCCTGCTGCACCGTCTCCGCTTGATATATCGCCTTGTTCACGGTATGCTGAACCCACGCCTTCAAGTCTCTTACGGAACGACTGGCTTTCAAAGCCAAATCAACCGAATGTTCGTCACCAAACAGCTTGTATGCCTGTATCCCTTCTGCGTTCAGAAATGAATATATGACTTGCATGAGATCCTGATGGATCTGATTCAACACTGCCGCATTTATTGCCTGTTTCTTCACGAGTTCATCGAGAAACTTCTCCACTTCAGAGATGATCTCCTCTCTCGTCCCCGCCTTCAGTAGGGACATCCATACGCCAAGTTCAGGAAGTTCGATCCCTTCTTGCATGATCTCCGGTTCTATCTGCCCCTGGACATATACCTGATTCAGATAAGCCACATTGTTGTGATTCAACTGCCGCAATTCAGCGGCCTGCTCCGCCATCTGATGAGCCAATACCGGTTGGCCGATATAACAGGAAATATTGCAGTAAAAGTATTGATTGCAGGATACGATATACTGTTGACATGTCGTCTTCAGCCGCTCCTGATCGTAGTTCTCTTGAGTACCAATAGAAAAGATGCCCATCATCACTCCTCTATCCAGATAGAAAAACATGCCATTAGAAAAATGTTTCAGAAAGATCTCTTCGGCGCAATTTTTAATCGCATATTCCATAATCTTCTCATCCCGGCGAGTCAGTTCCTTATTCCATCTTTGAACAGCGATCAAAATCGGCAGGAACATGCTGTCTTCGGATATGGGAAGCTGATGCAGCTCGATCTGCTCCCGTATCGCCGCCCGATTGGCCGGTATCGTATGGTTGATCAGATCCAGCCAGAATCGCTCGAAGATCAAGGAGTGATGTTTCAACCATAACTGATGGGACTGGCTGATTCTGTGATATTCGGTGCTTCTGTCAATCTCCTCCTGAGCCTTGAGGATCACCTGTTCGAGATCATCCTTGACGACTGGCTTCAACAGGTAATCGAGACTGCCCAGCTTTAACGCTTCCTTCGCATAACGGAAGTCGGCATGGCTGGTCAGAAAGATCGTCACCGTATGACAGCCCCGTTCTTTCACCCACCTCGTCAACTCAAGACCGCTTCCTTGGGGCATCTCGATATCGCACAGCATAATATCGATGCGTTCCTGTTCGAAGAACTCCTGCGCCTGCTTCGCGTTATAAGCGATAAAGAGCCTATCAATCCTCAGCTTATCAAGATCCAGGTCCGTCTTCACGCCTTCAACCGCATGGATCTCATCATCAACCAGCAACAGATTATAGCTCATGTTGTTCCTCCTTTGCCTGATCTGCGGGCAGAAGAATCTTCACTACCGCTCCTCCCGAGACAGGGTCATTATCGAAAATGATGGAAGCTTCTCCCTGATACAGGAGCTTCAACCGGCGTTGCACATTCCATATGCCGGTGCGCTCGCCCCGATCATTATACAGGCTTCTCCCCGCATTCAAGTCATCAAGCACATTCTCATCGAAGCCTTTGCCGGAATCTCTAACCTGCAACAATGCTTTAGACCCATTTTCATCGGCATATCCAGCCTGCACCTGGATATGTGTGGATCTATCTGTGTTTATGGCATATTTGATGGAATTCTCCACGAAGATTTGAAGAATAAGCGGGGGAACCGGAAGATCCGCCAGATAATCGGGTATGCTTATCTCCCAATCCAATTTGTCCGGAAAACGAAGCGCCTGAATCTCGAGGTAATCCTTTGTATGCGCGATCTCGTCTCTCAATCTTACAAACCTGGTGTTGCTACGAAACAGATAACGAAAATAGCGAATCAAGGCCATCGTCATATCCATGATCACATCGTACTTCTTAACTTTGGCAAGATTGTATACGATATTCAGAGAATTCAAAAAAAAGTGAGGATTAATTTGCAACTGCAATCTTTGCAACTCTTCCTGTTGCTTGTTGATCTGTTCCTCATATACATTGACGCGCAATCTCTGGATCTCGTCCATCATCGCATTGAAAGAAAAGCTTAATATTTGAAACTCTCTTGACGTTTTCTTCATATCAACT
>CALGAO010000017.1 GCA_937957685.1 uncultured Paenibacillaceae bacterium | reverse complement strand
CCTGTCACACCTGTTGCACCTGTAGCACCCGTCGGACCCGTTGCACCTGTGGCACCCGTTGCGCCTGTAGCGCCCGTTGCTCCTGTCGCACCCGTTGCGCCTGTTGCGCCCGTCGGACCTGTCGCACCCGTTGCACCCGTTGCGCCTGTTGCGCCCGTCGGACCTGTCGGACCTGTCGCACCCGTCGGACCCGTAGCGCCCGTTGCACCTGTCGCACCTGTCACACCTGTTGCACCTGTAGCACCCGTCGGACCCGTTGCACCTGTGGCACCCGTTGCGCCTGTAGCGCCCGTCGGGCCTGTCGGACCCGTCGGACCAACTCCGCCTGAATCAGAGGAGGCCAACAGCGACACGTCGTCGACCAGCACATCAGCGCTGACCGGCCGAGGCAGTTTGTTCACCAGCACGAAGACAAACGCCGCATTCGCCGGCGCAGGACCTGTCGTCGCGTAGAACTCCGTCCAGTCGTCCGTCTCCACGCTCGGAAGCCTGCCGTCATCGATCACGCGAATGAGCTGATATTCGATGAAATTGAATGCAGCATCGTAATATTCAACGCTCAGGCTGACAGCAGGACTTTCCCCCGGACCGCGCTTGGCCAGAGAAACGATAAGCTCGAAGTTCTCGCCCGGGCTCACTGGCGCTATCTGAAAGATATAGGAGTTCTCCGGACCGCCTGGCATCAACACGCTGAAGTATCCGAGATGGCTGTGTTCCGTCGTGATCGTAGCATTGAACGGCACCCACGGATCAAACTGCCCCGTCTCGAAACTGCTGTTGACCATGCGATTGTCGATCGTCAACCGTTTCACCCCTTTTTGCATAGTGTTTCATGCTGCTGAGCATGAAACCTTCTACACCATATGAGGCCTCGAACATACTTGTCCCGGCATATCACTCAGGAAACCCGCGCATTTTTACGCTTCAGCCAGCCCAAGTTTGGACTCCAGCAGCTTCTTGTTATGCAGCACATGCGAATCCTGCGGCCGATATTTCCTCGCTTCCTCATTGTGCTCGTAAGCCTTCTGATAATCGCCGAGATGGTAATAGCAGACGCAGAGATGCAGATGCGGGTACCACGTATAATACGCCGGATAGCTGAAGCTCCACTGGTTGCTGTCCGGCTCGTGCATCGTTGCCGCCTTGTACCAGTAGATGGCCGTGCGATAATCCTTCTTGCGATAGAAATGATACCCGATCCGCGACAACGCCTCCGGCTTCGGCTTGCCGAAGCGGAAGCTCATGAGCAGCGCCTCCAGCTCCTTGTCTGCCTGGCCCAGGAAGCGATAGCAGTCCGACATATTGATGCAGGCGAAGATCTTGTCCTCCACCCAGCCTTCCTTCATTTCTATATTTTTCCTGTAGCTCTCGATCGCTTCCTCATAAAGCTGATTCTCGCGCAGCTCATTGCCATAGTAGAAATAGTCCCGTGCCGTGAACTTGTCGCCACGAGCGATCCTGTTCCTGTAGATGCTCAGGTTTCTGCCAACGGAGTGCCTGATTTTTTTGTGTGTGATGGAGATGTCAGCGTTGATGATCTTGCCGTACACATTCAGATATTGATGGCAGTCCCCCTCCCAACGGAAGTTTCGGGACCGCTTGACGAGCCGGTTGCGGCGATAGCGCAGCGTCACGTTGCCGTACTCGTCCGTGCCGGCATCGTAGAACATCGACACCGAATCGACGCTCGGATCGAGCGTCTCCTTCAGCTCGCGCAGCTTCTTCCGGTCTTCCTCGAGGATGACGTCATCCGCATCGAGGTACAGGATATAGTCCTTCGTCGCATATTTGAAAGATTCGTTGCGCGCGTCGGCGAATCTCCCGTTCCACTCGAAGAAAAACACCCGATCCGTATACCGTCTGGCTATCTCGACCGTCCGGTCCGTCGAGCCGGTATCGACGATGTTGATCTCATCGACGAGATCATATACGGAGTCCAGGCAGCGCGCCAGCACCGCTTCTTCATTCTTGACGATCATACACAGGCTGATCGTGATCATCCTTGCACACCCCTCCCATGTCCCAGAGTATCCGTCTTCTCGTTGCAGCCAATCTTCAGACTGCCGCTTGCACCTTCGACTTCAACTAGCCGTCCAGACCACGATAGATCTCCAGCAACTGATCCACAACAACATCCTTCGCATGATGCTTCTCGGCGTATGCCCGACCGCGCAGCCCAAGCTCGCGCCGCAGCTCCGCATTCTCGATCAGCTCCGCCAGCTTCTCCTCGATCGTATCCGGGTTGGCGTTCCAGACCGGCAGCTCGGGCGGGAACGTCGGGACAAGATCATCCCTGATATACGTGATCACCGGCTTGCTCAGCGCCATCGCCTCCACGCACAGCAGTCCATAGGAGCCGCAGAAGATCTGGTCGATGATCAGATCGGCATCGCGGTACAGGCGAATCGCCTCTTCATGATTCATCTTCTCGATGCGCCTGTAATCAAAATCGTACTTCCCCCGCAGCTTGCGCACCGCTTCCTCGATCGGCTTCGTCCCCTTGAACTCCGGGTTCGTCGGAGCATGCAGAATGAGGAGCTTCCGGCCATCTGCGCGAGTCTCGGGATCCTCCGGCATGGGCTCGAACTTGTCCAGATCGATCGCGATGGGCAGGATGTGCACCTTCTCGTAATAGGGCTCCACGTAAGCCGCCACCTCCCGATCCTGCACGATCGCTTCCTTCACATACTGCGTGATCGTGCTCAATCGCTCATGGATCACCTCATTGGGCGGAGAATCTCCGGTGTAGACATACTTGTTATGAAGCCGTGCCTGGTCGTGGAACCGGACATCATTGCCCCAATGGTGCATGATCAGCTTCTTGCCCCTCTCCCTCAGGAGCGGCAAGTCCTTGTAGTCCGGAAGCAGGCTGCTGGCATAATGAAAATGAAACAGATCAAACTCATCCACGAGCTGCTCATGGATCTTCACTATCTCTTCCTCGTTCGTGTTGACCAGATGCTCCTCATATCCGAGATAGGAATGAAAGATGTTGTAGGCCCGTGCATGATAGCCGCGCCTGGTCAGCTCTCCGCACATGATGCCCATCTGACCTGCGATCTCGATCTTCCCGTGAAAGATTCTCAACCTGACCTGCCCTCCTCTTGCAGCCATTCGTACGTTCTGCGCAAGCCCTCCGCAAGATCGACCTTCACCTTCCACCCGAGCGTGCGCCTGAGGTGCGACGCATCCAGACAGCGCCGCTGCACGACATCGATGGGGCGCTTCGCCACATGAATCTTCGGATGATTCCGCTGCCCGCCGACCGCCGCGATGAGCTCCGCCAGCTCGTTCACCGATGTTTCGATGCCCGTGCCGACATTGAACACCTTCCCCGGTGCTTCCGGATGGATCGCGGCCAGCGTGATCGCATCCAGGGCATCCTCGATGAAGGTGAAATCCCTCGTCTGCTTGCCGTCGCCGAAGATCGTCATCGGCACTCCCTGCCGGATCGCCTCGAAGAACCTGGAGACAACGCCGCAATACGGGTTCGATGTAACCTGGCCAGGACCGTATACATTGGACAAACGGAGCACCGTCACCGGCAAGCCGTTCATGCGATGAAACACCTGGCAATAATGCTCCATCGACAGCTTGCTCGCCGAATAGGGAAGCGCCGTATCATACCAGGATTCCGGGGTCGGCAGAACCGGGGCATTGCCGTAGACGGAGGCTGTGGAAGTGTAAACCAGGCGCCGCAGATTGCGGGCATGCTCGAGAACCTTGTGCAGCAGCTTATACCCGCCATACAGATTGACATGAAAATCATCATCCATGTGCGAGGCGGACATCACGATATTGCGACAGGCCAGATGGAAAACCGTATCCACCTCCGGCAGAACCTCATCGAGCAGCTGATCGTCAACATAAGAGCGCTCGATCAGTCTCAGGTTCGCCGCCTCCGGCAATGCGCCGCGGCTGCCTGTCGTCATGTCATCGATGACCGTGATCCGCTCGGCTTCGGGCAGCAGACGGCGGACGAGCCTGGAGCCGATGAAACCTGCGCCGCCGGTCACCAGCACATGGCCGTATACCGATGTCATGACCAACCCTCCGTTTCAGACATGATATTCGTGTGAAAAGCCACAAGGGGCAGCCTGACCTCTTGCCCGGTGCGCACCGATTCGTACAGGGCCATGATGGTCTCCAGCGCCCTGCTGCCTTCCTGCACATCGACCCGCATCGCACTCGCATCTCCCATTAACCGGCGGACAAACGCTTCATACATCAGCAGATGCTCATCCGCCTGCATGTTTTCGGTGTCCGGTGGGAGCGAACCGCCCTCGATGTGCCAGCGGCGAATCTCATTCATCCTGATGCCGCCGATGCTGATCGTCCCCCGATCGCCGAACAGCGTGATCGCGTTGTCGAAGTTATTCGGCAGCGAGATTGTATTCGCCTCGATGACGCCGATCGCCCCGCTGCTGAATCGGATCAGGCCAGCGGCCACATCCTCCGTCTGTTTCGGCATCTCCGTGCGCGCCATCCGGCCGAATACGCGGTCGGCCTCGCCGAGGAACCAATGCAGGAGGTCCACCAGGTGGATGCCCTGGTTCAGCAGCATGCCGCCATCCTGGCTCCAGGTGCCGCGCCAGCGGGCCTCCTCGTAATATTGGCGCGAACGCTGCAGGCGGATGGTCGCCGATCCCAGATAAAGCTTGCCCAGCGATCCCTGATCGATCAGCTGCTTGATGCGGACCATCAGCGGCCGATAGCGCAGCTGGTGACACACCTGCACGCACAGCCCCTTCTCTTCGGCCAGCCTCGCGATGGAGCGCGCCTCATCGATGTCCAGCGCCAGCGGCTTCTCCACGACGATGTGCTTGCCCGCCTGAAGCGCGCGAAGAGCCAGCTCCGCATGGAGCGCCGAGTGCGTGCTGATCACCACCGCCTGCACGCGCTCATCGGCCAGCAGCTGATTCATATCATCATATGCAGCAATCTGTCTCTTGCTGCCGGAGCGGTGGCGGTACGCCTGCTCCGCCGCCTGCATGCGCTCCGGGCGGATGTCGCACAGGGCAACAAGCTCCGCGTTCCTGCATGCAGCCAGCGAAGCGATATGCTTATCCGCGATGCGCCCGCAGCCGATCAGGCCGAAACCGATCATGCCGGCGCACCTCCAGCGAGCTGCCACAGCGCTGCGATCACCTGATCCTGCTCCTTAAGGGTCAGGCAGGGACTCATCGGAATGGCGAACATCGTCTTCGACTTCGCCTCGGCCACCGGACAATCTCCGGGTCCCATGCCCAGATGGCGATACGCCTCCTGCAGGTGAAGCGGCAACGGGTAATAGACGCCGCTCTGGACTCCGGCTTGCTTCAGTTGCCCGATGATCTCCTCCCGCTTCTCCGATTCCAGGCAGAACAGGTGGTAGATGTGGGTGCGATGGTCCGCCTCCTGCGGCAGTGACAGCAGGGGATGTCCCTGCAGATGCTCGCGATAGCGCTGGGCGAGCGTCCTGCGCGCGGCATTCCACTCGTCGATATGTTCGAGACCGATTCTGAGGATGACCGCATGCATTTCGTCCAGACGGCTGTTGTAGCCGATGCATTCGTGGATATACTTGACCTTGCTGCCGTGATGTCTGAGCTGCCGGAAGCGCGCGGCCAGATGATCGTCCGATGTCGCGATCAGACCGCCGTCACCGAGCGTGGACAGGTTCTTCGTCGGGAAGAAGGAGAAGCAGGCGACATGCCCGATGCTTCCGACTCGCTTCCCGCCGTATTCCGCGCCGAACGCCTGGCAGGCATCCTCGATGACGATCAGGCCGTGGCGTTCGGCGATGTCCATGATCTCCGCCATATCCGCCGGCTGCCCGAACAGGTGGACGGGGATGATCGCCCGGGTCGCCGGAGTGATCGCCTGTTCCACCAGTTCCGGCCTCAGGTTGTATGTCACAGGATCGATATCGACGAACACCGGCTTCGCCCCGACGCGCGACACCGCCTCCGCGCTGGCGAAGAACGTATATGGCGTCGTGATCACCTCATCCCCCGGGCCGATGCCGCATGCATCAAGCGCGAGCACCAGCGCATCCGTGCCGTTGGCGACGCCGATCGCATGCTTCACCCCCAGATAGGCCGCCGCCTCCGCCTCGAACCGCTCGACATTCGGTCCGAGGATATAGACTCCGGAATCGATGACAACCGACAGCTGCTCCAGGATGCGAGCCTTCATCGTCTGAAACTGCCGCTGTACATGTACCAATTCAATCATGCACGACTCTCCTTCTTGTCTTCGCTAAGTGTCTCTCTCCACATCCGGCTGGCATGTGCCAGACAGACTCCCGCGCCCTTCACAGGCACAGCCTTGCGCCTTTCAGGCACAGCCGTTGGACTCGATTGCGCGGCCTGACCGGAACCCTTCACAGGCACAGCCTCTTGCGCCTTTCAGGCACAGCCGTCGGCCTATGCCCTGAACAAGTCAACTGCGCGTCCCCTTCTGGCACGCCGGCCAGTCTGCTGTGGTACAGTCTTCAGTGCCCTTCACAGGCACGATTGCCAGCCCTTAAAGGCATAAACTCCCATGCCCTTCTCTAGAAGATATGTGACTGACAATCGGGAAGGAACGGCATATGAGGAGATGAGAACTGCTTCCGCCCTCTGAGCCGGTTCCTGAACGATCATTCGTGCTTTGCACCGCTGAATGTCCACCGGTCTGTGGCGTTGTACGATTTTTCGTACAACACCAGCGACTTTCCGCCTCTCCCGACGCTTTTTGTACGTTTTTTCGTACAACTCAGCGACTTCCACCCGTCGGACCCGTGTTTTTGTACGATTTTTCGTACAACACCAGCGACTTTCCGCCTCTCCCGACGCTTTTTGTAGGTTTTTTCGTACAACCCGACAGCCTCCAGTCGCCCGGCCCTACCAGGACCAACTCCGAGCGCTCCCCCCACATGTCGCGCAAAGAAAAAAAAGACCCGGCTCTATGCCAGGTCCAGAAGGTCGTGCAGATCTCCACAGGCAGACGGATCCCTGTGGTCATGTCCATACGACAAAGACCCGGCAATGGCCAGGTCCGTCCACACGATATGTTGTTGAAATTGAGTCCGCATGGCTCTAGCGAAGCATCTTGCCCATCAGCTGCGCCGACTCGATGATCTTCGGCGCGATCTCCTTCATCAGCTGCGGCGTCAGCCGGTTCGACGGTCCGGACACGGATAGAGCCGCCGTCAGCTTGCCGGAACGGCTGATGATCGGCGCCGCCACCGCTGCCGCACCCGGCTCCCGCTCCTCGATGCTCGTCGCATAGCCCGCCTTGCGAATCTCCTCGAGCTGATCCAGATAGGCCGCGGTATCGATCGAGGCCGGCCAGCGCGGATCCTCGATGATGCTGCGGCGCGTTTCCTCATCGGCGAAAGCCAGCAGCACCTTGCTCGAAGCGCCGACATACAGCGGCAGGCGGGCTCCCACCTCCGCCACCCGGCGGATCGCCTGACGGCTCTGCACCGCCTGGATGCGGATCCGCTCCATGCCGTCCCGTATATAGAGCGTCACGGTCTCGCCGAGCGCATCGCGCAGCTTCTCCATCTCCGGCAGGAACAACAGAGCCGGATTATCGGTCGGATCGATGCTCGCCGCGAGCTCCCAGATGCGGATGCCCAGATGATATTTGTCCGTATCGGAATCGCGAACGATGAAGCCCTTGCCTTCAAGCGAGGCGAGGAGACGATGCACGGTGCTCTTGTGCAGGCCAACCTTGCTGGATATTTCGGTAAGGCTGAGCTCCCGCTTCTCCGAGAAGCAGAGCAATACGTCCATCGCTCTCTCCACCGCGCGCACCGTCAACTTTTGATCCTCCACCGCCTTTGCTCCTCTCTACAGGTTATACGGCCGACACACGGCAACTGCTATCGACGACCCACCACCGGCAATCAGGCCGGGTTCACTGCTTGATCAGCGACAGAAATTCCGAACGGGCAGCCGCATCCTTGCGGAAAATGCCGCGCACCGCCGAGGTCACCGTCATGCTGCCCGTCTTGCGTACCCCGCGCGCGCACATGCACATATGCTCCGCCTCCACGACGACCATCACGCCGTGCGGTTTCAGCACCTCGGTCAGGATATCGGCGATCTCCGACGTGATCCGCTCCTGTACTTGCAGCTTTCTTGTGACCGCCTCGACGAGGCGGGCGAACTTGCTCAGTCCGGCGATCTTGCCGCTCGGGATATATCCGATATGAATCTTGCCGAAGAACGGCGCCATATGATGTTCGCACTGGCTGTAGAACGTGATATCCTTGACGATGACCAGCTCCTCATGCTGTTCGTCAAACGTCACGCCCAGCACCTCGCGCGGATCCAGGCTGTATCCGGCGAAGATCTCCTCATACATGCGCGCCACACGAGCAGGCGTATCTTGCAACCCCTCACGCTCGACGTCCTCACCGATCAGACGCAGGATCTCCCTGATGTGTTCTTCAATCTGCTGTCTGTTTTGGTCTACCAGATGATTGCGGTATACGCCCAATGAATCAGACATGTGCGCTTCCACTCCTCTACTGTCCCATCACTTGAATTTTTGATTCTTCAACATCTGCTGCATCTTGTTGAGCTGCTGCTTGTTCACATTGTACCCCATGCGCCTGGCCATCTCCTGGAGCATCTTCGGGTCGGACTGCATGCGCTCGATCTGCTTCCGCAGATAATAGACCCCCCCAAGAAATCCGATCACGATACCCACGATACCAGTCAGAACAGGGATAATCACATTCCACATACTTGTACTCGCCTCTCTATTCTTCTGTTTAGTTGATCACTTTATCGATGAAGATCGTCGGATTGCGCGCCAGATCGATCTCCTTGACCTGCATGTCGTTCATTCCGCCGTCCACGCGCACGATGCGCACGATCGGCCTGCTCGGCAAGCCGCGGTGCTGGCCGACGATCACGCCCGTTTCCCTGGTTGTCAGCTGCACGGTGATGCCCGTCGGATAGACCGACACGATCTTCAGAAACTCGATGACGTAATCCCGGTCAAGCTCGTTGCCCGCCATCGCCATGAGGCGCTCACACGCTTCATGCGGCATGATCGGCTTCCCGCTTGATGAACGGGGGGCGACCATATTATCGTATGCGTTGGCTATGGCGACGATCTTCGCATACGGATGAATCGTATCACCATCGATGCCTCTCGGCAACCCCTTGCCATCGACGCGCTCATGGTGCTGCAACGCCACATGGGCCGACATCAGACTGAATTCATGCTTGCTCTTGATGATCTCGAAGCCGCGCCATGTATGATGCTTCTTGCCGCTCTCAGCCTCTTCCTCCGGCTCCAGGCCGATCTTGCCGATATCGTGCAGCAGTGCGCCGATCGCCAGCTCCTTGAGCTGTTGCGCATTGAAGCCGCAGTTCAGGCCGACGAGCACCGACATCATGCAGACGTTCAGCGCATGCACATAATGATAGTTGTCATCGGAGCGAATATCCGTCAGCTGCACGAGCACATCCTTGTTCTCAAAGATCTCCTCCAGCAGCTTGTCCACCGTAATGCTCAGCTGTTTCGTATGAAAATCCTTGCCGGATCTGATCGCATCGAATGTTTCGATCATCTTGCCCATCACGGCACGCTTCGTTTCCTCGGAGACGACCTCCTCCAGTTCCACGTCATCAAACTGCGGGTCCTTGATGTAAACCATCGTCACTCCGACGCGCTTCAAGGTGCTGATCATATACACCGTCAGCTGGACGTTCTCGGCCAGCAGCACCGTACCATTGCTGGAGAATATGCTGCGTCCGAGAATTTGGCCGGGCTCGACAGAGTTGACATCGATGTATCTCACTTGGTCTCGCTCCTCTCATCGGCGTCGTCTTTATTCATCTTATTGATTTCCTACTGCTAATTCAAGAACGAATCTTTGCAGAGCCTATCGCCCGCAGGATCTCTTCCAGGGCTTCCTCGTCGCTTTCCGCGTCCCTGGCCTTGAGCAAGGCCTTCCCGACCTCATCCCCGCCGATCTGTCCAAGCGCCCAGGCCGCTGTCCCGCGAATGACCGGCCGCGGATCATGCAGGAGAAGCTCGGTCAGCAGCGGCACCGCAGAGCGATCCCGGAAATTGCCCAGCGCGATGATCGCATTGCGCTGGATCGGCTTCCTGCCGCGCCAGGATGAGGCATTGTCGCCGTACTTGTCCTTGTATTCCCGATTCGACATGGTGAGAAGCGGCTTGAGGAGCGGCTTGACCAGTTCCGGATCAGGCCGGAGCTCAGGATGATGCGTAAAATTCAGCTTGCGGTTCTTCGGGCAGACCAGCTGACAGGTATCGCAGCCGTACAGCCGGTTGCCGATCTTCTTCTTGAGCTCGTCGGAGACGAATCCCTTCGTCTGCGTGACATACGAGATGCAGCGCTGCGCGTTCAGCTCGCCGGGACCAACCAGAGCGCCCGTCGGGCACGCGTCGATGCAGATCGTGCAGTCACCGCAGCCTTCCGTCACCGGCTCATCCGGCGGGAACGGGATATTCGTGAGCATCTCGCCCAGATAGACCCATGATCCGAACTCGGGGGTGATGACCGAGCAGTTCTTGCCTGACCAGCCGATGCCTGCCCGCTCCGCCACCGCCCGGTCAACGAGCGCGCCGGTATCCACCATGCTCAGCATCCGCGCATCCGGCACGCGCTCGGCGATCCAGGCCTCCAGCCTCTGCAGCCGATCGCGCAACACCTGATGGTAATCCCGCCCCCACGCCGACCTGGCCAGGATGCCGCGATAGGCACCCGGTTCGGACCTGGGCGGATCCTTCATCTTCGAAGGATAGGCGACGGCGATGGCGATGATCGATCTTGCTTCTTCCATGTTCAGCTCCGGATAGACGCGCTTGTCGATATCCGGCTCTTCAAAGCCTGATTCATAACCCTTGTTGCGATGCTCGATCAGCCGCTCCTTCAGCGTCAGGAACGGATCTGCCGTCGTGAAGCCCAGCTTGTCGATGCCAAGCTTCGGGGCAGCCTGCTTCATCGCTTCCTTGAGCCGCAGCCAGACGTCCGCTTGCCGATGATCGGTGGCAGCAGCCTCGGTCATGATGCTTCCCCCTTTCTGTCTCGCATGTCGATCAGGTTGTTTCATGCACCTTGGCAATTGCATCGAAGGGATCTGATCCTAGTCGGCCCTGATTGATTTGATCGCCGCTCGCGCCAGCTCGTCGCAGCGGTTGTTCCATTCATTGTCGCTGTGTCCCTTGACCTTGATGAAGGTCACGTCATGCTGCTCGAGCAGCTCCAGCAGGCGCTTCCACAGGTCCTGGTTCTCAACGGGCTGGCCCTTGCTGTTCTTCCAGCCGTTGCGCTGCCAGCCGACATGCCAGCGATTGTTGAAGCAATTGACGAGATAGGCCGAATCGCTGTACAACAGCACCTTGCATGGATATTTCAGCCTGCTGAGCGCCTCGATGGCCGCCGTCAGCTCCATCCGGTTGTTGGTGGTGAGGCTCTCCGCCCCGGATATCTCCTTGCGGTGACCGTCGTACATCAGGATGGCTCCCCAGCCTCCCGGTCCCGGATTCTCCGAACATGCGCCATCGGTATAGATCGTAACTTCCTTCACAGGTTTCGCTCCTTGCCTGTCAGTCTGTTTCTGGCGGTGATTCCGTCCTCATCACGGCTGAGCATCGACCTCAACATCGCCTTGCGCCTGACGGTTGATCTGCTCGCACATCGCCGGACACATCCGGGGTTGCAGCATCAGGCGCCATGTCTCCCAACACAGCCAAGGCTGCAACTTCACGCGACCTGCTGCCTGACATATTCGACGCCGCCGCTCAGCCGCGATGCTTCCAGACCTTCCTGGTTGCTGTTCTCCGCCATGCCGCCGGCCGCACGCTAGATGTTGCCGATCTTGCTAAACGGCCACAGGATATAATCTGCCTTGCCCCTGATCGCGGATCCGGGGATCCAGCCGATGTACGGGTTGCGGCTGTCGTTGCTCTCCCCGCGTCTGCGGTTGTCCCCCATCACGAAGAAGGTCCCTTCCGGCACCACGCCCGGTCCCCAATCTCCGTCTTCAATCACCGAATCCGTATAAGGTTCGTCTACCGGCTCGCCGTTGCGATACAGCTTGCCTCCCGTGATCTCTATCTTGTCACCGGGCACGCCGATGATTCGCTTCACGAGATATTTCTCCCTGCCGCCAAGCGGATTCTCCAGGATGACGATATCTCCGGCCTGCGGCCGCCGCAACAGATACACCAGCTTGTTGACGAACAGCCACTCGCCATCCGCCAACGTCGGGTCCATCGAATGCCCCTCCACCCGGGACAGATGAAACACGAACTGGTTCAGCACCCATACGATCACGACGGCCGCAATCAGCGCCTTGAGCCAATCCACCAGCTCGCTCACGACCGGAGATGCCTGTGAGACTTTCTGACTCATCTGATCACCTGACACTCGATTTCCATTGCTCGTAATAATGCAAGGCAGACTGTTCATGGAACGGAGGTCTGTCCCCGTTTACCCGGCTTAACAGGTTGCTGAGGCCTCGCTCGATCTTCTTCTGCACCAGGGCAGAGTAGTGGTACAACCTGCGATGCTCCTCATACTCATCCCTGTCCACCACCATCACGTCCCCGTCGACCGTGCGGATGACATCGAGGTCGTAGTCGATATAGGTGATGACCTTGTTGGTCCTGTTCTTGTAGGGGGGTGATGCGACATTGCAATAGTATCGGACTCCCTCCGCTTCCAGGAGAGCCACGACATTAAACCATTCGCCGGGAATAAAAAAAGAAACTCCGGGCACCTTGCTCGTCCACCGGCTCCCGTCCGCTTCTGAGATCAATGTTTGCTCGTTGATAAGTACGATCATGTTCTCCGCCGCGTGTTCCGGCAGGAGCAACCGTTCAGGCACCAGCCAATTTTCGAACCAGATGCGGTGGACATGGCCGTTATGCTTGAAGCTTTTGATTTGGTAACGTTCATAATCGGACAGCATACCCTTGCATCCTTTCGCCAAGTGCCGCTGCCTGCGCCGAAGCCCGGGCAGCCTGCACTTTATTAATAGGAAAACATAATTGATCGGGAAAAGCAACACCATGTTCTGACCATTGCTTCATCATACAAAAAAAGCCCCTTGCGGGGGCTTAAGTTCGCGAGTTAACCATTCACGATGCGCAATTGTGCAATGCCGGACAGGAAGTCCTTGGCCTGATACCCAAGCGCCTCGTAAAAGGAGCGCAGATGCTCATTGTGGCGATCCAGCGCGATCATGATCTTGTTCACCTTGCGATTCCGGAAACGCTTGTCCAGACTGCGAATGAGCGATTGCCCGATTCCCTGGTTGCGATAATCACGATGTACGGCCAATCGATAATAATAACCCTGATTATCATCGATCGTCCCGATGATAATGCCGGCCACTTGCTGCTCAACTTCTGCGACCAGGATGAGTCCGCTGTCCAGTGACAATTGATTGGCCAGAGCGTCGATCGTTTCCTCGTAGCACTCCTCGGACAGCACATCCGCCAGCAGATTCTTGATACACACGTGATCGGATAAACGGAAAGGGCGAATGATCATACAACCAAGCATCTCCTTCATTTCGGGGTGTATTCATCCATGGGAGCTTCTGATGCAGAACTCGGATGATCGCAGCATGACCGGTTCAGGTTCGACATGCCGACGTCTCTCGAACTTCATCAGGATTGCCGCAACAGTTGTGTATGAATGCAGGTCATCCAGAGGATCTAGTTGGCATTGTGCGATAAGTATAACGGCAAGCAAATATAATAGATGGACTTTTATATTATACGACATTTCGCGACATTGTCCTGCCGGAAAATAAAAAAAAGTTAAAAAACCTTCAATTTTTTCTGAAAACGCTTTATTCTAAGCGCTTTCATGTTATTGACTAATACGTTTCCCTCGCTTTCATTGAATCAAAAACAGATCATCTGTCGGATTATGTCGTATCAAATGTATAATTGCCGTTTGCACCGGTTATGCTAGAAGGTGCCTGCGTCCGATAATCCGTCCAGAAATATCGGGTTACTTTTGATACATATGTATTGATTTATTATCTTAAGTAGGCGATAATATTTTACGTAACACTTTACATACCATTAGGAGGTTGAATAACGTGGCACATCAATTACCACCGCTGCCTTACCCGAACAATGCGCTGGAACCGCATATCGATGAGACGACGATGATGATTCACCATGATCGTCATCATAACACTTATGTTACGAACCTGAACAAG
Organism: uncultured Paenibacillaceae bacterium; assembly: GCA_937957685.1. Taxonomy (GTDB): domain Bacteria; phylum Bacillota; class Bacilli; order Paenibacillales; family DA-C8; genus Insulibacter. The sequence goes on along the minus strand of CALGAO010000017.1, from coordinate 27,701 downwards.
GCTCTGGAAGGCCATCCGGAGCTGGAAAGCAAGAGCGTGGAGGAACTGATCGCGAACCTTGACGCCGTTCCGGAATCCATCCGCACCGCTGTTCGCAACAACGGCGGCGGACATGCCAACCACTCCCTGTTCTGGCAAGTCATCGGACCAAACGGCGGCGGAGAGCCTTCCGGCAAGCTCGCTGAAGCGATCAACGCCGAGTTCGGCAGCTTCGAGAAGTTCAAGGAAACCTTCTCCGCAGCAGCTGCTGGCCGCTTCGGCAGCGGCTGGGCATGGCTCAGCCTGGACAACGGCAAGCTGGTCGTTCACAGCACGCCGAACCAGGACAGCCCGATCATGGAAGGCAAGACTCCTCTGCTCGGTCTGGACGTCTGGGAGCATGCATACTATCTGAAGTATCAGAACAAGCGTCCTGACTACATCGCCGCATTCTGGAATGTGGTCAACTGGGCGGAAGTTGAGAAGAGATACGAAGAAGCTGTCAAGTAAGACAAGCTGCGGGACGAACAGGGGCTGTCAGCCAAGTCCCTGAGATGAAAAATGACGGGAAGCCATCAGGCTCCCCGTCATTTTTGTTCCGTGCGTCTGTGTGCCGAGTGCCGGATCCCCGACACCTTCACGCCATGGTGACCGGCCATCGCCGCGAGGCAAAGGACTCCGGAGACCCGATCGGGCGTTTGTTCGACCGGCCTTCAGCCCGGCGTACGGCCTTCAGCCCGGCGCGGTCCCCTCATCCGTCTCGCGGTTCAGCGCGGAGCCTGGCCGCTTCGGATCGCGGCGATGACCGAGTCGGCGAACGGATGCCCGCTGCCATCATAAGCGCGCACCGTCTCCTCGATGTCGTAGCTGACGCGGCGCAGCGTGATGCTGCGGGCGTCGCCTGTCGCTTCGATGATCGCGTAGGAGCAGCGCGGGTCGCCATCGAACGGCAGGCCGACGCTGCCCGTGTTCAGCAGCGTCCGTCCCTGAATCGTGCGGACGTACGGCTGATGGATGTGGGCGTAGGCGACGATCGGCGCATCCGTGCCCTCGAACATCCGCTCGAACTGATCAAGCGGCGCATCCGGCAGGATGTTGTCGAGGATGTTCTGCGGGTTGGCATGGACGCAGCGCAGCTTGAGCCCGTCGGTCAGCTGCTCGTCGTGCAGGAACGGCAGTTCAGCCAGATAGCGAAGCTGCTCTTCGCTCAGCCTGCCTCTCGTCCAGGCCATCTCCCGAAGCAGGGCCGCCTCGTGCTCCGGCGATTTGGCGAAGCCGGGCTGGATCTTGCCGGTTCCGACCAGCTCATCGATATTGCCGCGGATCACCGGCACATTCAGGCTACGCACCGCTTCCACGCACAGCTCCGGCTGAGGTCCCTTGAACACGATATCCCCAAGCACGACGATCCGATCCGGTCGCTGCTGCTTGATGTCGTTCAGCACAGCCTTCAGCGCGGGGTAGTTGCCGTGTATGTCTGAGAGTAGCGCGATTTTCATCTGGATTCAAACCTCCTGTCAAGAATCGGACTCATCTGGCAAAATATTGTCCAAGAATGCGCAAGAACACGTTCGGCAAGGCATGATGGCGCCACGTATCCGCCGATACCCAGGCATATTCCTCTTCGTGGTCGAACGGCTGACCGGCCTCATGGTCGGGTGCCGTCTCCGACACAGACGGCTTCGCGTCGCTCGGCGCCTGGTTCGCCTGGCCATACGTGGCCGCTGCCTCCAACACGGATGGTTCCGCCTCACGCCTCGGAAGCCTCATCCCCAACACCTGATCGGCCTCATGGTCCTTGCACCGATAGACCTTCATCTGCCATCGGATATGGCTGAAGACATGCTCGGCCTCCATGAAAAAACGCTCATCCAGCCCGAGCTGCCGCTGCGCGTCAAAGGACAGATGCTCGTTGGGCAGCTCCCACATGCGGGCCAGCAGGCCATCCTTCGGCCTTCTGCGCAGCAGCACCTCACCTTCATGCTCGCCGGTTCCTTCGATGATATAGGCCGCCAGTTCCTCATGGCGCGGCTTCTTCGCCTTCGACTTCACCGGCAGCTCATCAACCGCGCCCGCCGCATAGGCGGAGCACAGCTCCCGCACCGGGCAATCGCCGCACTTCGGCGAACGGGGCGTGCAGACCATCGCCCCCAGCTCCATGAGCGACTGGTTGAAATCGCCCGCCGCATCCTCCGGGATGATGTCCTCGATCAGCTGCTCCACCCTGACGCGGGCGGCCGGCTTGGCGATATCGTCGTACAGGAGACAGATTCGCGACATGACCCGCAGCACATTGCCGTCCACTGCAGGCACGGGCTTGCCATAGGCGATGCTGAGCACGGCTCCCGCGGTATATGGACCGATGCCGCGCAGCTGGCCGATCTCCTCGGGCGTATCCGGCATCCTGCCGCCGTATTGCTCCTTAATCGTGCGCGCGGCGATCTGCATGTTGCGCACGCGGGAGTAGTAGCCCAGCCCTTCCCAGGCTTTGAGCAGGTCGGCCTCATCGGCCTCCGCCAGCGCCTCGATCGTCGGGAACAGGCTGATGAACCGGTTAAAATAAGGGATAACGGTGTCCACTCTCGTCTGCTGCAGCATGATCTCCGACACCCAGATATGATACGGATCCTTCGTTCGTCGCCAGGGCAGATCTCGCTGGTGGCCCCTGAACCAGCGGACAAGCCTGTCGGCGAGCTGACGCTTCTCCTGCAAGCTGCTGCTCATCTTGATCTCTCCAACTCTCGTATATGCTGAATCTATTGTAGCCGATCACGAAAGAAATTTTAAGCCGACGGCCGAGGCGAGGATCAGGGCGATGCACAGGATCCTGCGCCAGTCGGTCGATTCCTTGTACAGGATGATGCCGAGCAGCGCCCCGCCGGCTGTGCCGATGCCGGTCCAGATCGCGTAAGCGGTCGCCATCGGCAGGGTCTTGAGCGCCAGGGTCAGGAAGAGAAAACTGAGCCCGAAGCCCGCGGCCAACCCGATCATGACCGGAATGCTGCGCTTCCTGTGCAGCTGGGTGATCATCGCCACGCCTATCATTTCTCCTATACCTGCCAATACGAGCCATATCCAGCCCATTAACCGTAACCTCCCGTCGCATCGTCTTCATATCGTAGTTGCCCATCACAAAGGCCTTGTCCTGATCGTCCAGTTCATCTTGCTCCGCTCATCCGTTCTGCCTGACAGCATCCGTCCGCTCGCCGGGGGTGTGCCCTTCCGGCTTGGGCTGATCCTGATCCGGCGTGACGAGCTTCAGCCCGATGACTCCGATGAGCAGCAGGCCGATCAGCAGCAGCTTGCCCGGATGGGCCGGCTCATCGAACAGCACGATCTCCGCGATGACCGTGCCGGCCGTGCCGAGTCCGACGAACACGGCATATACGGTGCCGCCAGGCAGATGCTTGCCCGCGGCTATCAGGCCATAGAAGCTCAGGATGATCGCGATGATCGTCGCGATCCACGACAGCACGTCATCCGCGTGCTTCAGGCCGATGACCCACATCACCTCGAAGCATGCCGCCGCGACTACCTTTAACCATTCCTTCGTCATCCTGCCTGGTCCCCTCTCTGTATGTTTCTGTTCGTTGTTGCCTGAAGCATGGACAAGGTACCGGAGGGTATGCCGAAGCAAGAAAAGCCCGGGAGTCTCTTGTGAGCAAGATCCTCCCGGGCTTTTATCCCTCCGTGACACGTTCGGCCTCCTGGTCCGGTTCAGGCCGCCCGCGCGTTCCCTCTCGGTCCAGACCTGCTCCGGCAGCGGAACCCTAGAGAACTGATGATGTTGTATTATACTTCAACTGCAGCCTGTGATCAACCGAAACTGCGCCCTGTCCTGGACGTAATATAACATATCTTGGTATATTGAGGTGATTTGGCTGTGGAACGCTTCCCATCCCGCAAGGATGCCTGGCTTAGCCTGATCATATGGGCGACCGGTCTCGCCTTGTTGGTCCTGGGCATCTTGCCATGGGTACAGAACAAGATGCCCACACCAGGGAACCTGATCTATCTGGCCATCATGTGGGGGACGGCATGGTTCGTCCTGTGGATGTGGCATACGGTTCATTATGTGCTGACGGAGGATCATCTGCTGATCCGCTTCGGCCCTTTCCGCGTGACCATCCCGTACAGCAGCATTCGCATGGTGAGACGAACCGTCAACCACCAGGCTTCGCTGGCGCAGTCATCCCGGAGGATCGAGATCCGGTACAGAAGCTTCGATCTGGTCTACATCTCCCCTGCCGAAGAGGAACGCTTCCTGTCACGGCTGCGGGAACGTTGCCCACAGGCGAGCTTCGAGGGTTAAGGCAGCAGCCACAGGATGAACAGTCCGATGACGACCGCCCATATCACGCTGCCGATCGCAACTCCCAGGGCGATGCCCCGCGCAGTGCGCAGCGGATCCTTGAACAGCAGATCCTCTTCCTCCTGCCGATGCTCATCTACCATAACGCAAGAAAACCTCCCTATACCGCTATAATAGCAGTATCGGGAGGTTCCTGCACATCTATACCTGCCGTCAGGCCATCGTCCTGTCCAGAACGTCTGCCACGCTGCCACCGCAGGCAGCCCGTACAGCGTCTGCCTATTCCCTCTCCTTCAAGGTGATCTCCAGAGCAAGCAGAGCATACACCTTCGCGCAGTTCATCAGATCCTCCAGCGACGGAGTGAAGCGCGACGGCCCATAGGTCAGCGAGGCGACCCGATACTCGTTGAACACGCTGTGATCGCGCCACATGCTGGAGAATCCGGGATCCGCCATCCTGAGCTCGCCGCCGATCACTTCGCTGTGGCTGCGGCCGAGCGCCTGCACGAGCGGCTGGATCTTCTCGTTGTCCGCCTCATAGCCCTGCCGGAAGAGGAACAGCTCGATATCCGCCGCAAGTCCCGTGCCAGCCACCACCCGCTTCAGCTCCCGGTACACATCGCCCGGCACATAGCCCGGCGGGATGCGCACGTCCAGGTAGAACTCGCATATATCCGTTCCGCCGATGACATAATACGGCATGCCGCCGCGCACCGCGCCGATCTGCACCTTCGGGATGACCGTTCCGCCCGGCAGGTGGACGGTATGCTTCTTCTCGTATGCAAGCGCCCAGCGATGGAGCGCCTCGATCAGCACGGCGGATTTGACGATCGGGTTGCGATGCTCCGCCAGATTCTCGGCATGCTGGAGCAGTGGGGTATAGGCTGAGGCGCCGCGCACCGTGATCTTGAAGAAAGCCTTGCCCGCCTCCACCCAGCTCACGCCGAAGTCCGTGCCTTCCGCGGCTATGCCATAATCGGCCATGATCCCGCCATGGATCATCATGTATTCGGCGCCGACTTCCTTGCTCACATACTCGATGCCCTGATACTCCGATACCGGCTCCTGTCCCATCTCGCCCGGGCAGGCGGTCAGGTAGATGTCGCCCTTGAGCGGCACCCCGGCGTCCCTGATCGCCTTGGCGGCGATCATGAAGCACGCCATCGGTCCCTTGTCGTTCTCCACGCTCTGCCCGAAGAACACGCCATTCTCCAGCTTCGCCGTATGCCAGTACGGGCTGTTCATCTTCTCCGGCGCGAACTTCCACGCGTCCTCGACCCGGCCGCGCGGACCACCTGTATCGAGATGGCTGGAGAAGAGCAGGCTGTAGCCTTCCCCGCTTCCTTCCAGTTTGCCGACGACATTGAACCGCTCGCTGGTCAGCCCTACCCGCTTCGGCTTGAAGCCTTCCTTCGCCATCCAGTCGTAGACGTAATCGCCGGCCTCTTTCTCGTACACATACGGACTCGGGATATTGCACAGCTCCAGCACGAGCTGGATCAGATCCTCTTCGCGGATGTTCGCAAGCACCTTCTCTTTCCATGCTTCCAGGTTCGTGTTCATCGATCATGCTCCTGTTCATCCAGTTTATTCATCGACCCGGGAGGGTCGGCCCTCAGCTACGCCGCAGGCTTCAAGCCATTCCCGGGCCGCATCATCTTGCATGGTCCTGTTCATCCGTGTGAATCCATCCGACCGGGAGCGCCGACCTCAGCCTACGCTCCGATCTTCAGCTCTCGCCCTGATCGAACCCAGACCGCCTCTGACTATTCACCGAACCAGAACAGCGTCTCCGGCAGTTCCTCGATGCCGAGCAGCTCTCCATGTCCGTTGTCCTTCAGCCAGCTGAACAGCTTGTGCGCATCCTCCTCCGCCGTAGCGGGCAGCTCCTTCCTGATCGCCTTGCGCAGCGTATCGCGCAGATTGGCCACGCCCGCCTCATCCGTGATGTCGAACTTGACCTCGGCGATCTCCGTCCAGATGTCATCGTTCGTGTACAGGTATTCCACCGCCTCTTCATACGCGGCGACGAACTGCCTGACCGTCTCCGGATGCTCGTTGATAAAGGTTTCCGTGAAGCCGTAGTACAGGAATGCCGCATCCGAATTCATGTCCAGCTCTTTCAGAATGTCCGCCACCGTGAACAGAACCTTGAAGCCTCCGGTGCCGGCCAGCTTCGTATTCATATCGCCATAGTTCAGGATCGCATCGACCTGTTTCTGCTCGATGAGACCGACCATCAGGCCTGGCGCTCCCTCGGTCACCTCGTTCTCTTCGGCCGGGTCGAACCCTGCGGAGCGCTGGGCAGCCGCACGGATCAGCACCCAGTCGAGCGATTTCGTATTGTATGCGCCGATCTTCAGCCCCTTCAGGTCGGCGAGAGAGCTCACCGGTGAATCGGCCGGCACGAGCACCCCGTTCGCCCAGGTGAGGAACGGAGCAACGGCATACACCGGCACCGTCTGTGCGCGATTGCGCCCGATATCCAGCCAGTTGGTGATGATCGCGTCCGCCATGTTCGTCTTGATCGCCGTCCAGTTGGCTCCGCCAGCGCCCGAGTTCTCATTGATGATCAGATGAAAGCCATGCTTCTTGTCCAGCTCCAGCTTCTCCAGGACAAATGCCGGGATCGACTGGGTGCCCGTAGCGACCACGTCAAGTCGCAGATCCACAACCGGGACTTCCTCCGCTCCAGCTCCGCTTGCACCGGAATTGCCCGAGGACTGACCCGACGTCTGCGAAGCGCCGCCGCTGCCCGAACCGCTGCCGCTGCTTGAGCTGTTGCCGCCGCAAGCTGCCAGCACAGTCGTCAGCAACATCAACACAGCTGCACCCAACATCCATTTCTTCATCCAATTCTTCATGGACTCTCCACTCCTCTTTGTATGTTTGCTCTTCTATGATGAAGTTCGTGATGCCTTGATCAGATTCGCCATGTTGTTCTGACATCGATGATGCAGATCGTGATGCGCGCTCCCCAACACACTGATGCGCGCCGATCCCTGCGCAGGTTCGCCGACTGGCGGTGAACCATATGCGGGCATCCGTTGGCCGTACATATGCCCGGTCAGGACCAACCGGGAACCATGCTCCGATCCTCAGGAGATCGGCGACAGCACCAGGTTCTCGTATTCATCCAGCCTGACCTGGAAGTCGGGCGCGATATAGATCGTTGTATGATTCGAGATGATGATCGCCGGCCCAACCGCCGCGAACTTCGCCGGCAAGTCGTCGAAGCGATAAAATGGCACGTCCGTCCAGCCGCCCGTTTCCCTCAGGTACACCGGGCTGTATTCCGGCGTCACCGATTCCGGACGTCCGCAGCTGGCGAATCGCAGCTGCGGCAGTCCAAGGCTGCCAATGGCACGGATGCGGAAGCCGGTCAGCGCGACGGTCGCCTGCCTGAAGGCCGTTCCCCGGCCGTATATTTCCTCGTACCTGGCCTCGAAGCGGCGGATCAGCTCTTCCACATCGGCCTCCGTCTCCAGGGTCCGGGGCACAGCGACGGCGATCTCGTGCTTCTGTCCCTGATAGCGGACCAGCACCTCCCTCTGCACCGTTACCGCCTCGCCCGTCTTGCCGGAGCGAGACAGCTCCTTCAGCGCCCGTTCGGTCAGCCGCTGCAGCGCCTGCTCCAGCATCTTCGGCTGCGCGGGCAGCGTCATCGCCGCCGATTCCTCGGCCACCGCCGCCAGATCGGACTGCGCGATGCCAAATGCCGAGAAGACCGACGACATGCGCGGGATGATCGCCTCCTGGATGCCGGTGCCTCTCGTATACCCGCACACGTGCAGCGGTCCTGCGCCGCCGAAGGCATACAGCGCAAACGTCCGCGGATCGTAACCGCGCTGGATCGTCATCTTCCGCACGAGGTCGCCCATGTGCGCATCGGCGATCTCCACGATGCCGAGGGCGGTATCCTCGATCGAGAGGCCGAGCTGGTCAGCGAGCGGCTTGATGGCAGCCCGCGCGCCCTCCAGATCCAGCTGATGCTTGCCGCCGAGGAAATACTTCGGATTCATCCGCCCGAGCACGAGGTTGGCGTCAGTCACCGTCGGCAACGTGCCGCCCCGGCCGTAGCAGACGGGTCCAGGCAGCGCGCCCGCGCTCTTCGGCCCGACCTTGAGCAGCCCTGTATCCGGCTGGATCCAGGCGATGCTGCCGCCGCCGGCGCCGATCGATACGACGTCGATCATCGGGTAAGTGACATGATACTGATCAAATACCGGCGACTCCGCCAGCACCGGCTCGCCGCCCACGATCATCCCGACGTCGAAGCTGGTCCCGCCCACGTCGGTGGTCAGCACGTTGCGATGGCCCATCATCCTGCTCAGCGACAGGGCTCCGTTCACGCCCCCGGCAGGGCCGCTGGTCAGCAGCGCCACCGGCGTCTCCATCGCCTGCGCGATCGAGGCGATGCCGCCGGAGGACTTCATGACGAGGGGCTCCCCGGCGTATTGCGCATCGCCCAGCCCCTTCTCCAGGTCGATCAGATAGCTCTTCGTCTTCTTGCTCAGGAAGGCATTGATCGCCGTTGTCGCCGTACGCTCGTATTCGCCGATCACCGGCGACAGCTCCGATGACAGGGAGATGAACCAGTTCGGATTGCGCGAGAGCAGGTAGTCGCGGACGCGCCGCTCATGCGTCGGATTGCGGAACGACCAGAGCAGGCTGACCGCCACCGCCTCCACTCCCAGCTCCAGCAGCCGGTCTGCGATCCGTTCCAGAGATTCCTCGCTCAGCGGGACGACGACCTCGCCGGCGTAATTGATCCGCTCCGTGAGCCCGAAGATGAGATTCGGCGGGACGATCGGCACGGCCTTGTCGAGCGTGCTCATGTCCATGATCTGCGAGGAATTGAGACCGGCGATCTTCTGATGTGTCCGTCCGATGATGATCGCATCCTCATGGCCGGCCGTGGTGATCAATGCCGTCGGACAACCTTCGCGTGTCAACAACGCGTTCGTGGCCACAGTGGTGCCATGTGAGAACAGATTGGCGTTCCTGAACAGCTCCTCGGAAGACAACCCCATCACTTCCGCAGCATCCTTCACTGCGTTAACGACTCCCCGTTCGAAGTGCGGCGGGGTGGACGGCGACTTGCCCGTCCACATCTCCCCCTCTTCGCTGATCACGACGCAATCGCTGAACGTTCCTCCTGAATCGACTGCGATATAATATTTCATGGTGTCTCTCTCCCATCCACTCGATCTAGATATGCGAACCTCGGGGTGACCCGACCCGGGACCCGATCACGGCCTGCCTGACGCCTACGCCGTGAACCTGCCATCCGAGGCCAGGCCGTCCGATGTTGACGACGACTCCGTCCTTGCGCTCAAGCCCCCTTACGCTACCGGTGAGGCAGCCGCCTCGCTGTCCTCCGTGAACGACAGCTCGATGCGATCGCCTGGCAGCGGGGCATCCCCCTTGCGCATGATTTCCGAATTCAGCTGCGTGCCGCAGTCCGGGCAGTAATACAGGCGGATATAGAACTCTCCTCCGGCGATCTCACGCGGATCGACGTGCTTCCCGGTCTCCCGGAACGCCGCATCGCGATATGGCAGATGCTTCAGATAGTCATCTTCGTAGGCGGCCAGCGTGCAGCCGCAGTTGCAATAGTAATAGGGGTGACCGTCCGTGCCGAGTCCGGTATACATCAGGTCATGAATATGGCGGTGCTTCCGGGCGACCGGCACCTGGCTAAAGCTTGCCTCCGGCTTGACCGCCCTGGCCAGCCTCTCGCGGCGCAGCTGCGCCCGCAGCGCTGCCGTCTCCGCCGGTTGCCACTCTCCGTCCCTGATGACGACGCCGTACAGCTCGCGCGCCGTATCCTCCGAGATGCGGCCGAGCCGCAGATCCTCCGCCACCAGATCCGGATGGCGATGCAGCGGATCGCCATAGCCGCCTCCGCCGTTGGAGATGGAGCGGTAAACGTCGCCGCGTCTCAGGCTCGTCCGCGACATCGCCCCGTGGTACTCTGCTGGCGCATCGACCTGGTCAAAATCCGTCAGCAGCTTCCCGCTCCCAAGCTCCTCTTCGATGTTCGTCGCCCGCTTGATCATGAACTGGTTGGTCGCCGCCGGATGTCCACCGGCAAGCCCTGCCGTGGCCGGCACCTTGGAGCCGATCGAGTGCATGACGACATCCGGGATCTCCTCCTGGTCGTGCACGATGTACATGCGGTCGATGCCGTTGCCGCCGCGGAACATGCCCGCGCCGCCGGAATCAGGCAACTGCCTGCGGTACAGATAGAGAAGCGGATACTGCTGCTCATAATCCTCGACATTGGCGATGCCGACCTTCGGCGATCCGCCGAGTCCGCCCGTATCGATGCCGTCCTTCCAGGTGCGCGCGCCTCCTCCGCCGGCCATGCCGTCGAGGATGTCCGCACCGAAGTGCTGGCCGTACTGATTGATGCCGTGCAGCTCCTCCTGCGCCTTCGAGCCCGGCCAGCCGGCCATGGCGCGATCGGCATAGATGCCGGAGGCGAGCAGCATCTTCGAGATGGCGAGGCGCACGACGCTGCCCATCAGCAGGCCGATGCTCGTCGTCGACTTGGATACGCCGGCCGGATAGGTCGGCCTGACGAGCGTGCCTTCCTCCGCCCGGATCTCGATGACCCTGGAGATGCCGCCGGTCGTCCACGGGATATCCCAACAGAGCGAGGTGACGACGCTGCCGCACAGATGCGCCTCCAGCGACTCGAAGGTCATGTTGATCGTCGCCGGCGCCTGCTTCGCCGTGCCGGTGAAGTCGAAGATCATGCGCTCGCCGTCCTTGGTGAGCGATACGACGATCGGATAGACCTTGTCTTCGAACTCCATATAGGCGCGGGAGTACCAGGTGCCGTTCGGGATGTTGCGCAGCTTGGCGCGGATGAGCCGCTCCGCGTCGTTCAGGATGTCTTCGAAGAAGTCGAGCAGCCCGTCGCTTCCCAGCTGATCCGCGATCAGTTCGATGTTGTGGCAGAGTCCGTTGCACGCCGCCAGCTTCGCCCTGAGATCGAGCGCCACCAGATCGGGCACGCGGCTCTTGCGCAGATAGTTGCGCTCCACATCCTTCAGCAGCTTGCCGTTCTGCAGGATCTTCATCGGCGGCATGAGCGGCGCTTCGCCGAAGATATCCTTCGCGCCGAGCTGCACCTGGCCAGGCGTCGGACCGCCGACGTCCACCTGGTGGATCTCCGCTCCGACCCAGGCGAGCAGCCGGCCGTCCCGGAAGTAAGGCATGACGAGCGCCACGTCGTTCTGGTGCATGACGCCAACGTACGGATCGTTGCAGATGAAGGCATCGCCCTCATGGATGCCGGGGTTGTCCTGATAGTTGTTCAGGATGTCCTTCACGACCTTGGACAGCGTCGTGCCTTTGGCAATGCTGTACTGGCCGAGCAGCACGCAATCTCCCTTGTCATCCATGATCGAAACGTTCAGGTCGCCGATCTCCGTGGCCACCGGCGAACCGGACACCCGCTTCATCGTCACCGCCGCTTCCTCCGTCGCGGACTGCAGACGATGACGCAGGATTTCATATTGGATAGGATCTGTTTTACGAGACGTTGTCGTTGTCATGCAGCATTCCTCTTTTCAACAAATTATTCAGCTTGTATACGGACACTGCGCCAAGAGCGCCAAGAGCCAGACCCAGAGTCATAAAGCCGCCCCGGCTGCCCATCAGGTGGACGGACCAGCCGGCCGACAGGGGCGACACGAACATCGCCAGCCGATTCATCAGCACCCGTCCGGCCATCGCCGCTCCCCTCCTGCGCAGGGCTGCGCTCTCCACGATGAACAGGATCAGGATCGGTTCGCCGATGCCGCCGCCCAGTCCGAGGCAGATGCTCGTCAATGAGTTCAACCATCCTGCGGGAAGCCAGGAGATCGACAGGACACCGACGGTCGTGCAGGACAGGGAGACGATGAGCAGGAGTCGCCTCGACCAGCGAAGCGAAAACTTCGTATTCAGCAACACCCGGACGATCGCCGAGGCCAGCGCCCCGAACATCACGATCATGCCGATCTCATCCGCCTGCATGCCCGCATCCCTTAGATAGACCGACAGGTAGCTGGCGCGGAGCTCGGCGCCGAACATCATGATGAAGGATCCGATCAGCACGATCGTGTAAGCCGCGCCGCCCAGATCGGCCCAGCTTCGGCCGAGCCGCTTGCGCATACTGGCCGTCGACGCGAGGCTCTTCCCGCCCGGGCTTCCGGCATGTGCAGCCTCTGCCGCGTCCGGAGTGCGGCCGGCAGCAGCCGCATCGCCGCTGACCCGTTCGGCTCTCCGCCTGGCGTTCCAATAGGTCAGCAGCACGCGTGATATCGCGTATTGCAGGACGGCCAGAGCGGCATACACGATCCATACGGAGCGCATATCCAGCCGTTCGATCAACTGCCCCGATACGAGCGGGCCGAGCAGGCTGCCGGCGCTCATGATGAGCACGAGCTGTCCGACCGCTCTTCTCGCGCCTGCCCCGCCTGACCCCGATGCTCCCTCCGAGCCGAGGGCCTGGATCGCCACCCAGACGATCATCCAGGAGATGCCGGAGAGGATCTGGCCGATCGACAGCAATGCGATGTACGTCAGCTCCGTCAGCTGATCTTGACCGGCGGCGAGGAAGCTGACGGCGCTGATGACGGTGAGCCACGAACCGGCGTGCATCACCCGATCATGACCGTACCTGTCTCCGACCGACGACAGCGGTATCGCCAGCAGCAGCGGCAGGAACGACTGGACCGAGAGCAACGCTCCGACCAGCGCCGCCGAATCGATGCGATCGGTCAGCGCGATGGAGATCGTCGGCCGGGCCAGCTCCCTGCTGAACCAGAAGAACAGATTGTAGGCATTTAGCAGGAAGAAGGCCCTCCGGGGGGGTGATCCGCCGATCATATCGCATCTCTTCCGATGATCTCCAGGAACCGGGTCACCACCGCGCGATTTTCCTGGAACAGCTCCTCGCTGTCGTAATCACGCGGTCTCTCCAGTCTGATTTCCTTCGTTTCCTCAATCTCGCCGGGATTCGCCTTCATCATGAAGATGCGATCGGCAAGATACGTCGCTTCCATCGAGTTGTGCGTCACGAACAGCACCGTCTTGCGGTCCTCCTGCCACATCTTCAGCAGGCTCTGGCGCAGGCTCCGCGCGGTCAGCTCATCCAGCGCGCTGAACGGTTCATCCATCAGCAGGATGTCCGGCTTCACGGCGAAGGCGCGGGCGATCGCCACCCGGTGCTGCATGCCTCCTGACAGCTGGTGAATGTAGTGCTTGCGCACATGCGGCAGATTGACCATCTCCAGGTACTTCGTCGTGCGCTCCTCCCACTCGCTCACCGGAACCCTGTTCGCATCAAGGGCGAAGTGGATGTTTTTCTCCACCGTCAGCCAGGGCAGAAGGCGAGGCTCCTGGAACAGATAGCTCATATGATAGTCACCGCTGTTCAGCGGCTTGCCATCGATGAGGATGACGCCCTCATAGTCGGTATCCAGTCCGCTCAGGATGTTGAGGATCGTCGACTTGCCGCAGCCGGATGGACCGAGGAAGCAGATGAACTCGCCAGCCTGGATATCGATGTTGATGTTGTGCAGCACCTTCCTGGGCGCGCCGCCCACCTGGAAGGACTTGTGCAGATGCCTGATGCTGATCTTGCTGCTTGCGCCGGTTGCGCTACTTGTGCCGGTCATGCCGGTCGTGCTGTTCAGGGTGTTCATGCTGTTCACCTACGCTTTCTTTGGCCGCCATGCGAATAATTTCGGTTCGATCACCACATTCAGGATCACTTCAATGATGAGCATGACCACGATAAAGATGAAGGCGTAACCGAGGACATGGGACATGTTGTACATCTGATACCAATAATTGATCATGTAGCCGATGCCGTTCGACCTTCCCATCAGCTCGACGAAGATGACCATCTTCCAGGTCAGGCCGAGACCGAAACGGGCCGAAGCCATCATGTACGGGTACAGCTGCGGCAGGACGATCCTGCGGATGACGAGCGAGCGGCGCGCCCTGAGCACCGTGCCCAGCTCGAGCAGCTTCTTGTCGAGGGACTTGACGCCTTCCCAGATGTTCATCGTGATCGTGAATACCGTCGTCATCATCGTGGCGACGATCGCCGACGCCTCCGACAGGCCCAGCCACAGGAAGATCACGACGATGTAGACGAGCGCCGGAATGGACAGGCCGATCACGATCCAGAAGCTGAAGAAGGAGCGGAACCTCTTCGACAGTCCGAGCAGGCAGCCGAGCGTGATGCCCACGATCATCGTCAGGAAGAAGGCGAGGAACACCCTGGACAGCGTGATGCCGAGGTGGTTAAACACATTGCCTTTCTGGATGTCCTTCAGCAGCGTCTCCACCGTGAGCAGCGGCGAAGGCAGCACATGTTCGCCCAGATACAGGGACAGAAGCCACCATACGGATACGAGCAATACGAGCGAGATCAGTTTGCTTCCGGAACCGCCGAGCCAACTGAAGCTCCGTTTCCTGGGAGCAGGCATCACCTTGCCGGGTATGACCTGACTCACCATCACATCTTGCTTGACATTCATCTCGTCCAGCACCTCTCTTCGTTAATATGGGTCAAGCCGTGCCGCTGCGTTCGATCATCGCGAGAATCTCTTCCGTCGGCAGCACCTTGCCAAAATAAGTATCGATCACCTTCAGGCTGTGTTCATGGAAGGAGGCATTCGAGATGCCCACGGCATCGCCGGCCACGATCACGTCATAGTCGCGCTGATACGCGTCCCTGGTCGTCGTCTCCACGCACAGCGTCGTCGATACGCCGCAGATGATCAGCAGCTTGATCCCCTTCATGCGCAGCAGCGTATCGAGGCGGGTATCGTAGAAGGAGCTGAACCGATGCTTCCTGACGGTCTCGGTCTCCGGCCCGATCAGGTCCTTCAGCTCATCGATGATCGCGCTGTCCCAGGTTCTGACCAGGGCCGGTGCGCCCGTGCTGCGCTTCGCGGTATGCGGCGTGATCCTGTGCGTGCGTCGGGTGATATCGTCCGGATAATGTTCCTGGATCGTCCAGATGTCCAGGATCCCGCGGCTCCTGCAGGCTTCGACCAGCTTCCTGACCGGCTCGACGGTCGCCTGCATCAGGCTCATGTTGGCGCCGGACCGCCCGATGCTTCCCTCATCCTTGATGAAGCCGTTCTGCATGTCGATGACCAGCAGCGCCGTCTCCTCCGGGATGATGTTCAGCGTGGTTGTTTGACTCATTGTCATCCTCTCCTGTCCTTGAGTTTGATTGATCTATCTGGATATGCTTGTTGCCAGTCGGATGAAGCGTTCCATATACCTCTTCGGCGATTCCCCGAGAGGACGGGACAAGGCGTATGCCCCTGCAAGGTTCACCTCGTCTTCGAGCGTCCGCTGCAGGTGCGTCGAGGCAGGCTCCGGCCCTGTCGTCCATATGCCGACCACCACATTCGCACGACTCGAATGATATGTTCGACTATTCTGAATATTAAGAAAACGGTAAGCCGCATCCGGCATCTCGCCATAATCCGTATGTACGACAAGCAGATAAGCGCCATCGGGCGACTCCCACTCCAGGCTTGCCGGATCTGTCCGGACCGCCACGGCGCGATGGGTTTGCTCCAGCAGCTGCGCGATTCCCTGCGCCATCTCGCCTGCCGCATCATCGGCCAGCATGCGGATCAGCATGATATCGTCAAGCGACTTGCTGTCGGGCATAGGCGGGGGGACAGTCTCGACGTGCGTCCGACTGACGAACCCGTGCAGGATAAACGCCGTGATCTGCTCCACGATCTCTTCCTGCAGCTGCTCCAGTTCCGCATCGTAGCCAAGCACATCGGCCATCTCTTCGCGGCTGCGGTAATAAAACTGGTGCATGATCCCCCACATCATGTACAGGAAAGGCTTGCCGTCGACTCGCTGATTCACCAGTCCCAGTTGCTTCCACCTGCGGATGATCTGCAACCTTTCCTCGATGTCCCGGATCCAGAACTCCGCGATGTAGTCCTTCAGGATCCCGCTGCTGCCGAGCAATTCCCATTGGAAGATCTTGTACAGATTCGGGTAGCGGCACTGAAACCGATAGTGGATGCGAATGTAGTTGCGCAGCTCCGTCTCGGGGTCATCCTTCTGCCAACCCATCGAGCTCACATGTACCTGCCACCTCCGGAACAACCGCAATAGCACTTCCTGGTACAGCTTCTCCTTGGACTGGAAGTAATAATGGATCAGCGCCTGGTTCACCTCCGCCCTGCGCGCGATGTCGCTCATCCGGGCGGCGGCGAATCCCTTCTCCCCGAACACTTCCTCCGCCGTTGCCAGGATTCGCTCCTGCGCCTGCAGCTTCACCTCTTCCGCCAAACCGGTCACATGCCCACCTCCTCGACACATCACCAATCGATGATATGAATGATTTCCTTGCGAATTAATCAGGCAGTTTAACCATTTGGATTAACCATCCGGTTTAACTGTTTGATTAATTCGTTACACAAATTATACACAAATCATTCATTATGCGTCAATTTATATAACACAAACATGACCATTGATCTTTTTTTATGCTATAATCAAAAATTAAGATCGGTGTTTTGTGTTAGGTTATATTACATTTAAATCAGGCTGTGAGTTGGGGCCTGATTCAACCATGCATGAGCGCATCTCCCGAACATGAGCAATCACCCGGACATCATCAGCAAGACTCCTATCTGTCAAGTGAAAGGAGGCATCGACTGTGATTGAAATCATAGACAAATTCGGACGCAGCAGAAGAGGACCCCGGCGCAGTTTGACCTATGAAGAAGCTTACGAGGCGGCGGAATTGATCGTCAGCGGCAGGGCGAGCCCTGTTCAGATCGGCGCATTTCTCATGGCGGAGCGGATCAAGATGGAGACCGCCGATGAGATCGGCGCTTTTGTAGATGTCATGCTGATGCATTCCTACAAGCAGAAGTTTCCCGTATCCATCGATTGTACCGGCGGGGTGTACGGTCGCACGCATTCCTTCATGGCCACCTTTCCGACCGCCTTCGTCCTCGCATCCTGCGGCCTGCCGGTCACGCTGCACGGCAATCTCAAGCCGAGGTACCGCAAGGCGGTTACGGTCATCGATCTCCTGCAGCTCCTGGGCGTGCCAATCGAGCAGCCGTCCATCAGCAACACGCTCATTCAGGCCGGCCTGGAGTCAGGCGTCATGATCGTGCCGATCGAGGAATGGTCGCCGGCGATCAAGCGGCTGAGGCCGATCCGCGAGGAGTTCGGGTTGCATTCGATCCTGGACATCGCCGAGCAATATCTGCGGCCCACCTCCGCTCCCTATATGGCGACGGGAGTGGAATCGGAGGCGGCCTTCGAGCGGACCGTGCAGATCATGAAGCGGATCGGCGTGCAGCGCGGGATCATCGTGCAAGGGATGGACGGCTCCGAGGATATCGGCGTGGGCAGCCGCACGCGAACGATCATCTTCGACGGAGGGTTCCCGGAGTTGTTCATCGTCGATCCCGAGATGTACGGCCTTGGCGGCAGCGTGCCGGAGAAGGAGTGGAGCCCCGCCGAGCAATTGTCGGCATCACTCTCCGTGCTGCGCAACAGCGCCGAGCCGGAGCTGCGCAACACGGTGGCGCTGAACGCCGCGGTGCGTCTATGGATGACGAACATGGTGGATTCGATTGAGGACGGTATACGCGTGGCGCTTGTCTCGCTTGAGCAAGGCGCCGCCAGGAGGAAGTACGAGACGTGGATCGCGGCTGCCAGCCGGACGTTTCGCGAAGATGTCGGATAACTGTAAAAGATTTGCAAAAAATCTGTGAACTCCTCTTCTCCTCTCTTGGAAAGCTTTCTCAGAATCGGCTAGAATGAACGCATACGAAGCTACTCTGATATGCATCCTATTCATGTAGCATTCCATCGAGATCCATTAAGGAGAAGGGGATGAGTGTTTCATGTCCAGTAAGAAGCGCGTGGCATTGATCTTCGTAGCAGCTGTTGCCTTGCTCATGCTCACGGCTTGCGGCGGAGGGAACAACAGCAAGTCGGGCAATGGCGGAGGCAACGGGGGCGGAGCAGCGGTGGCCGAGAAGCCTGCCGCATACAACAGCCGCTGTCTGAGCTGTCACGGCACCGACCTGAAGGGCAACGTCGGCGGCAACAGCAACATCTCGAAAATCGGCAGCCGGCTGACCCGCGATCAGATCTATGATACGATCGTCAACGGCAAGTCGGGCACCAGCATGCCGGCATTTGGCAACGTGCTGAGCGAAGAGGAGATCAACGAGCTGGCCGATTGGCTCGCGTCGCTCAAGTAATGTTCCGCGGCATGGATCGATCTTCGAAGAAACAGCCTCTCCTTCCGCGGGTCACCAGGGACGCGCCGGACCGGAGTGGCTGTTTTTCCTCGCGTATCACGTTGATCGACAATCCAGCCTCTCCTTCCGCGGGTCACCAGGGGCGCGCCGGACCGGAGAGGCCGTTGTTTTGTCCGGATGCACAGGGCAAGACATGGCTCAGGAGGACAGCTGCGAGGTTCGATATTCCGATGGCGTCATGCCAACGATCTTCTTGAACACCTGGGTGAAATACTTCGGGTCCTGATAGCCCACGAGCGGCGCAACCTGGAACACCTTGACGTCCGAATTGCGCAGGATCGAGCAGGCCTTGTCGATGCGGTAGCGCGTCAGGTAATCGAGAAAGGTGCTTCCCGTCTGCTGCTTGAACAGGACGCAGAAATAGCTGCAACTCACTCCGGCCGCCTCCGCCACCTCATCGATGCCCAGGTCGCGATGGTAGTGATGGTGCACATACTCGATCGCCTTCTGCACGAACGCACGTCCGGAGGACTGACCGTCGGCGCTGGCGGCCATCTTCATCCAGTCGTGGAAGGTGCTCCTGAGCGCCTCGATCATCTCCTCCAGCGTGCCCGCGATCGCAAGCTGCTGCAGGAGCGGCTCAGGCTGCGCGTTCTGCAGCACGTGGAAAGACTCCAGCTGCCTGTGCAGCACGATCGCCAGCTGGATGAGCATCGGAGTGACTTCGGATCTGGACGGCTGCTGAGCCCTGAACTCCTGCATCAGCGCCGACAGCTCCTCGTCGAAGGCGGCCTTGTCCAGCGTCCTGAGCGCATCGGCCAACGCCTTCTCCCGCTGCATCGGATAGACCAGCTGCCGCGTGACCTGGGCGTCCGCGTCCGTCTCCTCATCCACGCAGACGACCTCCCTGCCCATCGTGAATCTCCGGCACAGCGCGTTGCGGCAGCTTTCATAGCTGTCCTGCAGGGTGCTGATATGCTCGAACTGCTTGCTGATGCCCACGGAGACCGACAGCTTCGTGCATTGTCTGACGGTGGCGATGATCTCCTCGGCGATGCTCCTCATCTCTGCGGCATCGGAGTTCTGCATGATGAACAGCCACTCCCCCTGATGGTACGGGAACACGGTGAAGCAGCCGCGGGCCGGAAGCAGCTCGTTCAGCACATTGCCCACGGCGAAGTACCAGAGCCGCTTCTCCTCGGCGCTCCAGATATTCTCCGCCTGCTCGCGGTCATCGAGATTGACCAGACCCATGTAGTATGGCGCACGGAGCTCCCACTCGTCGGGCCAGTAGGCCGGCTTGTGATCCGGACTGTCCGTGCCGTCGATGATGCCGGCGAACATGCGCTCGCGGACCAGCGACGCCAGCGACTGGACGGATCGGCGCAGGCGATCCTGCTCCATCGATGTCGCCCGCTGCTGGAGGATGCGCTCCCGCGCCTT
Source organism: uncultured Paenibacillaceae bacterium (assembly GCA_937957685.1). Taxonomy (GTDB): domain Bacteria; phylum Bacillota; class Bacilli; order Paenibacillales; family DA-C8; genus Insulibacter. The sequence continues at coordinate 7,685 of CALGAO010000017.1, read as the reverse complement.
GATGACGGTCTCCTGCAATTCATCATGATCGATCGGCTTCAGCAGGTAATTAAATGCGCCGTGACGGATCGCTTCCTGCGCATATTCGAACTCGCCGTAACCGCTCAGGATGATGAACAGCGTGCCCGGATACTGCTCCATGACCGTGCGCATCAGGCTGATCCCGTCAATCGACGGCATGCGAATGTCGCTGATGATGATGTCCGGCCGCAGCTGCTCCACGATCTCCAGCGCCTCCTCGCCGTTCCTCGCCGTACCCGCGACCCGCGTGCCGAGCTGTTCCCAGGGCACGGCCACCTGCAAGCTGCGCAGGATGATCGGCTCGTCGTCGACGAGCAGCACCTTGCAGTCCTCTGTCATGTTCATCGGCTCTCCCTCTCCTTCCGTTCATCTGCTGTCCCTCAGTTTCCAATAGGCGATGGATGCGGCATCCAGCTCGCGAAGCGCCTCCTCGCCGGTGATTTCCAGCTTCAGCACGCGATCCACCACCGACAGGAACGTCTTGTTCACTTCCGGCGACAGCACATTGTCATAGGCGATGAAGGTTTCCTCCACCTCTTCCATCAGCTTCACCACCTGGACGAACACCGGACCGACCCTGGACGGATCGATCGAGATCGTCATCGACGGCAAGCGCTGACCCTCATACACGATGCGCGACTGTACCTCTTCGGAATAGATCGCCTTCAGCAATCCGAAAGCCGCCTCCCGCTGTTCCTCACTCAGGTTCGACGAAAGGGCGATGCCGATCGTGTACCCTCCGGTGACGCTTCGCGTCTGACCCGGCGAAGCAACGGGGAACGGGATGACACCGATCTGCTGCTCGAAGTTGCCAGCGCCCTCCGGATCGCGGAACAGCGTGATGTCCCAGCTGCCGTTCACATACATCGCGGCCTTCCCCTCGGTGAACAGACGTATCGCATCAGCCGTCGAGAGCCTGGCGGCATCCGGATTGAACGCTCCTTCCTCCGCCAGACGCTCAAGCGCGGCGAAAGCCTGCAGATAGCCGCTGTTATAGAACGAAGAGGTGCCCTCATAGGCCAGCTGCCGGATGAGCTCCGGTCCGGCATAGCGATCCATCAGATAATGGGCGAAGATCGCTCCGGGCCACAGGTCCTCATTGCCCAGCGCGAACGGAATGTAGCCATGGTCTCGCAGCACCGCGTTCACAGCGAACAGATCCTCGATCGTCCGCGGCGGCGCAAGTCCGAGCTCGGCGAAGATCAGGCGGTTGTAATACAGCGGCTCGGCATGGCCTTCGAAGGGCAGACCGTACACGCGGCCGTCGAACGTCCACAGCTGCAGATCGCGGAAGCCAAGCTCCAGTTCCTCCGCCAGCCCGGTCAGGTCCATCAGCCGATTCGATGCCGCATACGGCTCCAGTTCCGCGCCTCCGAACAGGACGAACATGTCCGGCGGAGTGCCGGTGACCATCTCGCTCTTCAGCTTCTGCTCGCGGTGGATCGTCTGGTCGAGCCCTTCAAAGTTCACCTTCACATTCGGATGCTCCTCCTGATATCGGCTGACCACATCCTGGAAGATGCGAAGGATCGGCCGATCATGCTCCTGCGTCCACAGATGGCGGAAGGTGAGCGTCACCTTGTCCGGGTCGACGGTTACGGAGCGCTCTTCTCCCATCTCCAGGCAATAGGCGATGAGAGCCGCCAGCGCGCATACGTACAGGAAGACCCAGCTGTATCGCTTGAGGAAGGTCATGCGCCGCTCCCCCCTTCACTCACCATTCCGCCGTTCGCCTCGAGCAACGCCTCCTGCTCCATCTCGAGCTTCGGGATGCGGATGCGCACGATCGAACCCATGCCCGGAGAGGAGCAGATCATCAGTCCGTACGGACTGCCGAAGCGGATGCGCAACCGTTCATGCACATTGCGCAGGCCCACTCCGCTGTCCTTGTACTTCTTGTCCGCCGGTCTGTCCCAGAGGTTCATCAGCACCTTCTCGTCGAAGCCGGGACCATTGTCGATCACGTCGATCATGATCTGCTGCGCCTGCTCCATGGCGCGGATCTGGATGAAGCCGGTCTGTTTCATCGGCTCGATCGCGTGATACAGCGCATTCTCCACCACCGGCTGGACGATCAGTTTCAGCGTTCTGCAGCTCGCCAGATGTCCGGGCAGCTCCATGCTGAACTCGAATCCGTCCTCGAACCGGTACTTCTGGATGTTCAGATAGTGGCGCACATGCTCAAATTCCGTGGCAAGCGAGATCAGCTCCTGCGTCCCGCTGATGCTGATGCGCAGCAATCTGCCCAGGGACACGACCATCTTGCTGATATCCTTGTTGCCGTGCATGACGGCCATGGAGTTGATGGATTCCAGGGAGTTGTAGATAAAGTGCGGATTGATCTGCGCGACGAGCGCGGCAAGCTCTGCTTCCTTCTTCCTCTCCTGCTCCATCTTCACTCGCTGCAGCAGTTCCTCGATCTGGGCGCTCATCTTGTTGAAGCCCTGCACGAGCATGTCCGATTCATCATGCTGACGGTCGCTGGCCGCGATGCGCGTGAAGACGCCCTGCTCGACGCGCCTCATCCCGCCCACCGTATTGCTGATGCTGCGCACGAGGCGGGAGACGAAGAAGAGGTCGAACAGGAAAGCCGAGAGCAGCGAGAACAGACCCAGCAGAATCGCCGTATTGCGGATCGGCACGGATTCAGCCTGCAGCACCTTCGTCGGCGTGATCGCGATGAGGACCCACTCGGAATTGTGGGAGGGCAGATACGTAATCAGCGATTCTTCGTCCTGATATTGATCGATGTAATAATTGCGGTCCTTGGCATCGTCGGCATCGAGGAACGGAAAGCTCACCGTATCGCCGACGTGCATGCCTGACTTGTCATAGACGATCTGTCCCTGACGGTTGACGAGCAGCACGTTGCCGCTTTCCATCGTGGCGGTGTCATAGAAGACCTGCTCGAGCAACTCCGGCTTGATCGTGATGACGATCGAACCGATATCCCTCAGCGAATAGTAATCCTTGATCATTCGGGCATGAATGAGCACCGGATGATCGCCGGCGAGAGAGCCGTTCTCGCCGGGGCCGGACCAGACGGGGCGTCCGTCGGCCAATCGCATCGCCTGATACCACGACTCCGCCGCCACGTTCGGCCATTCCCGCGAATCGTTGTAGCTGTATACCAGCTTGTTCATCGAGAAGAGGCTGAAGGACTCGATCATCGGATGATGGATGAACAGGTTGTTGATCTCCTGCCGGGTATCATGGTTCAGATCATGGTCAGGGTATTTCAGCGCACGCTGAATAACAGGCTGCGTGATCGCCGAATTGGAGATCGTCGTAATCTCGTTCAGGGCGAACATCAGCTTGCGGTCCGTCTCGGTGAGAGACACCATGTAGAAATCGCTCGATTGCTTCTCGATCGTTCGCGAGAACATGAGATAGGAGATCGTTCCCATGGCGATGACCGGTATAAATACGAGCAAGATGTTGGCCAACAGAATCTTGGGTCGAAGTCTCAGGCTGACCCACTCCTTCGATGTATACGCCTTCATCTTAATCATTATCCCATATCAGACGGGTTGTCAATGTTATCCAGAACACGCAGGCACACTCCATTCCAGGCAACAGGGAATTCGCCGGAAGCTGGGCAGCTCCGGCGAACTCGGATCTGGTTCGATTAAGGGGGGGATAAAGGGGATCCTGCAATCAACTGTGCAGAACGAAGCGACGTATCTTCTCAAGCGCCGAAAGCCATTCGGCATCGGGATCGGCTCCCAGCTCCTCGACATTTCGCAGGGCTGCCATGATATAGGCGTCGGTCTGATCATGCAGCGGGCCGTAATAAACCGGCTTGACGCTGCGTGCGGCCTTGCCGAACTCTTCCGCTGACGCCTGACCGCCCAGGAATTCGTCCCGGTGGCTCCGGAACTCCGGAGCTTCATACAGGTCGGGAATCGAGGGCATCATGCCTGACCGGAGGAACGATGCGAGCTGATGGTCCCGGCTGACAAGCCATTCGACCCATGCATACGCCTCTTCAGGATGCTGGCCTCCCCTCGGCAGGACGAGGATGGACCCTCCCCAGTTCGCCGAGCCTTCCGGAAGCTGGGCGACTCGCCACAAACCCGCGGTATCCGGCGCATGGCTCCGGATCGCCTCCAGCAGCCATACCGGACCCGGCACGACGGCGAAGCCGCCGTCGCTTGCGCCCTGTGCCCATTCCTCTGGCCCCGGGCCTGCGCCGTAGATCCATCCCTCCCGGATGCCGAGCGCCGCCAGATCATACGCCCGCTTCACCTGCGGGTTCCGGTCTCCGATGAACGAACCGTCGTCCTCGCTGTAATAGATCTCTTCTTCCGCCTGATCGCGAACGATGCGAAAGATCCCTTCCCAGGAATCAACAAAGGGCTTGCCTGTCTGTTCCTTGAACCGTCTGGCCATGTGCACGAACTCGTCCCATGTGCTGATCGCTTCCGAGAAGGAAGCCGGCTCGGCGGGGAGACCTGCCTGTTCAACCAGATCTGCCCGGTAATAGGCCACCGTCGGTCCGATGTCCGCCGGCAACCCGAACTGGAAAGAGCCATCCGCCGAAGCGGCCGCCTCCCATACCCAGTCTGGATACCGGTCCCGCACGCTCTTCGCGCCCAGGTCATTCAGATTGTGAAATCTGTCTTCGGCATGAATGAACCTCTGGATATATCCGATATCCAGCTGGAAAATATCCGGCGCGCCGGAGCCAGCGGCCAACCTGGCCGTCAGTTCATTGTGATGCGCGGCCTGGTCCCGGGAATGCCGGATGTTGATCCGGATGTGCGGATGCTCCTGCATATATGCCTGTGCCAGCTCTTCATAGTTCGTGTTGCCGAATGTCCAGAACGACAGCTCAATCGTCTGATCTTCCCCGGCCATGGACTCCTGTCCCCAGGAGCTCGCGCTGATGACTCCAAGGCCGCCATCGCTGTAGGCTGTCAGTATGAAGATGAGCGCTGAGGCAGATGCGAGCAAGCCCAGTCTCTTCATGATCCCTCGACCCCTTTCGAGAGCACGATCGAGTCGCTTCCTGTCTCCATCATAGAAAAACCTCCCCATTTTGATGAGGAGGCAATCTTATGAATATAGGTTGAAATTTTTGCATATATTGGCTGCCCGCTAGACCTGCTCCAGAACGGCGAAAGCAGCCGCAGTATGCTCGCTGTGCGTGATCGTGATGTGGAGCCTCACGCTGTCCGGATCGCGGCCGAGCCGATGCCATGCCGCTGCGCTGACGGTGCATACCGGCTTGCCCTGCGGATCATGCGCGATCTCGATGTCCTGGAAGCCGACGCACGCGCCAATGCCGGAGCCAAGCGCCTTGGCGACCGCTTCCTTCGCCGCGAATCGGCCGGCCACATATTCCGCGAGGCGCGCCTGCCTGCGTTCGGCCAACTCCAGCTCCGCCGGCGTCAGGACCCGCCTGAGGAAACGTTCCGAATTCGGTTGATCCAGGATGCGAGCCATGCGCGGTATTTCCAATATATCCATGCCAATGCCGATGATCATCGATGAATCGCTCCCATACCGATGTTTCTTCACGCACCTGCTGTTGCCTACCGCGACACCTCGCCCTGCGTTCGATCCTGCGCACGTATCGCGATCGCATCGCCTGCGCTGTCTCCGCATGCGTCTGCTGCTGCCTGCTGAGTCGCCTCACCCGCATCCGATCCTGCGCACGTATCGCGATCGCATCGCCTGCGCTGTCTCCGCACCTGCTGCCTACCGCGACACCTCGCCCTGCATTCGATCCTGCGCACGTATCGCGATCGCATCGCCTGCGCTGTCTCCGCATGCGTCTGCTGCTGCAGCGCCGCCTCGTCCGTCGCTATGTCGGGCGCATCAGATGCCGGGAATCGGCGAGCGCTTGTGCTCCGTCTTCCTGTATTGCTGCTCCAGTTTCTCGCGAATGGCCGGATCGATCTCCTTGCCTTCCAGATAATCGCTGTTCGCATCATAGGTGATGCCCAGCTCGTCCTCATCCGTCTGCCCTTCCCACAAGCCTGCCGTCGGCGCCTTCGTAATCACCTTCTCAGGCACGCCCAGGTAGCGGCCCAGCATGCGCACCTGCCGCTTGTTGAGCGAGGACAGCGGCGTAATGTCGACGGCGCCGTCGCCCCATTTGGTGAAGAAGCCGGTAATCGCCTCCGAGGCATGGTCCGTACCGACGACGAGCAGGTTCAATTCAAAGGCCAGCGCATACTGCATAACCATGCGCGTGCGCGCCTTGACGTTCCCCTTGCCGCCTCGGCTCAGATGCCGCGGTGTGCCCAACGCCTTGAAGGCAAACTCAACCTCCAGCGCGATCTCATCAACCGCTTCCTGGATATTCGTCTCGACGGTGTGCGTCAGTCCGAGCGCTTCCGCCACGCTGTAGCTGTCGCCGATATCCTCCTGCTCGCCGTAGGGCTGAAAGACGCCCAGCGTGATATATTCCTTGCCGGTCTCAGCGGTCAGCTCTTCCGTCGCGCGCTTGCACAGCGCCGCCGTCACCGCGCTGTCGATACCGCCGCTGATGGCGATGAGCAAGCCGCTCATGTTCGCCTCCAGCACATGGCGCTTCAGGAAGTCGACCCGCTTGCGCACTTCCTCTTCCACGTTGATTGTCGGTTTAACGCCGAATCTCGCGATGATCTCCTGTTGCAGACTCATCGAATCCTCCACCCTTCCTCGTTTGTTTCCTCGCCTATAGGATCAGCGCATTTTTTATTACTAATCAGTATAAATCCACGTCCTCATAATTCCAAGTCAATGATGCATAAAGTTTCCATCCTGTCCCGATTCACCAAAAAAGGCGCCTGGGTCCAGAGCTTCGCGCGTAAGTTCGCGCTTCCCCCTGTTCCGAGCGCCCTGCTAGTTCCGCACGGCTTCAGATGTTGTTCCCTGCTGCCTTTCCGAGCTTCCTTCCCATCACCTCGTACATCGACACGCTCGCCTCGATCACATATTCCGGCTTCTGATGATCCTTCCTGTTGCGGTGGCCGGCGATGTGCTCCGGGCTCTTCTCCCAGTTCTTCCAGGCTTCCTTCGACTCCCAGCGAATCATGACCATCACTTCGTCATAATCCTTGTTGCGCGTATTCACCATGATCGTGCGGTCGATCAGGCCCTCCATCTGGTCCATCGGCCGATCGGCGGTGAAGTTTTCCAGAAGCTTGTCAGCGAATCCTTTCTGCACTTTTGTCGTACGGGTTTGAATCAGCATCCCCGGCGCCTCCTTGTATCAAGATAAAATGAATGAACGATGTTCATATTCGTGCAACTCTATTCTAGATGATAAAGATTATCATTGTCAAAAGAGTGACGGCCTTGCCATCAATTTCGGCTGCTCTCCAACGGCTTTCTCCCGCCGTAAGCAGATTTTTTCTGCTTACAGGCTTCTCCCGGCTGCATTCACCCGCTGTAAGCAGGTTTTTTCTGCTTACAGGCTTCTCCCGGCTGCATTCACCTGCTGTAAGCAGATTTTTTCTGCTTACAAGCTTCTCCCGGCCGCATTCACTTGCCGTAAGCAGATTTTTTCTGCTTACAGGCTTCTCCCGGCCGCGTTCACCCGCTGTAAGCAGATTTTTTCTGCTTACAGGCTTCTCCAGGCCGCATTCACCTGCTGTAAGCAGATTTTTTCTGCTTACAGGCTTCTCCCGGCCGCGTTCACCCGCTGTAAGCAGATTTTTTCTGCTTACAGG
>CALGAO010000016.1 GCA_937957685.1 uncultured Paenibacillaceae bacterium | reverse complement strand
CGGTGTTGGTTGGGTTGTTTTCCTCTTTTTTCATGCCGAAGAGACGGATACAACTGACTTAAATCACCGGACTTCTAAAGCGAACGGTCATAAAAAGCGCCGGGGAGGAAGAGATTCGGACAAGTCCATTCTGTGAACTATCAAAAATCAAGGTCCTTTATTACGCCATACCCAAGGCAAAAGGCAAGAAAGGAAAAGACGAAAGGTCGTAAAGAGAGGGGGAACCGAAAGCGGAAATCTTTTGAAGGATTAGCGTGGATGAACCTTACACTTTCGATTATAAAAAGTCGTGAATCAGATTTCCAACTCTTTTGCGCACTTTTGCAAAATTTTTTTTAACAAGCGTTTAACTTAAACGTTTTACAGTTTACGGTGCATGGCGCGCGCCGGTTTTATCGGGGGAATCGGACCTGGGCGGTCAAAGAATGCGACTTTCAAGGTTTTGCTCCGCCGGTTCTCAAATCTCTGCACCAAACCCACCGCATAAACTGGGCTTCATGTGTTTCTCCGAGATAGGCGCGCGCCGGCAGTGTACAAGGGCGCGAAAGGTTCCATAGCCGGCCATGAAAAAACAACGTTCCGGCCTGTGAAGGCTTTCAGCCGGAACGCACTGCATTTACAGTTTCAAATATTCGATGGGACTGTGCCGCTGGTACTTCTGCCCGACTTCTTCATCCGTGAAATCCAGGTACGCCTTCTGCGTGACCTCCACTGATGAATGGCCGAGGATCCGGGACAGCGTGAACCAGTCTCCGCCGTTCATGATGTAGTACTTGGCGAAATTGTTCCGCAGTTGATGCGGGTGAATGTCCACACCCACCCCGGCGCCGGCATCCCGCAAAGCCTTCTCATAGTTCCGGACTTCCAGTTGGGTGCCCCTGGTAGTAGGAAACATGAATTCGCTGCTTGAATAACGGTCCCGGAACTTCATCCACTGCTTCAGTTCGCGGGACAAACGGTGCGAAAAATACACGTATCGCTGCTGCTTGTTTTTCGGGTTTACGATCAGGATGCTTTTGTGGTGAAAATCGAACTGGGCGGGTGTCAGCGACAGGCATTCCCCGACCCGCATGCCTGTGTCCAACAACAGTTTGGTGATCATCAGGTTCCGGTATCCGTGGAAAGTGGCGGTGTCAAACTGCTTCAGCACACGCCTGATCTCGTCGGCAGTCAGCATCTTTTTCACTTTTCGCTCGGGCTTGATGTTTTCGATCTTTTCGCACGGATTTTTCGGAATGGCGGTTTCCACCTCGTACAAATAGTTGAAAAACACCTTGATGTTGCGCACATAATTGCCGATCGTGGTCGCGGAGATGGGCTTGTTGTAATCCGAACGGCGATCGGGATGGTTGCACGCTTTCCGCACCTCATCCACCACCACCGTGTATTTGCCGCGTTCCCGGAGGTATTTGATGTACTGGCGGATATGGCCGGACTGCACGCGGGCCGGGTCCGTGATGTCAAACTTGTCCCGCAAAAACGCCGCAAACAACTTGAGCGACTGCTCATAACTGGCCAGCGTCTTCCGGGCCAGGTTTTTGGACGTGCAGTACAGCATGAAGTTTTCGATCTGGAATTCAAATTCCGTCATAAAAACACCCCTGCCATTGGTTCTGCTGCAAACCAATAAACAGGGGAAATTGATCGGCATGGATTTTCGATGTTTGTTGGCCTGAAAAATATTGGTCGGTTTCGTCAGAAAATTCACGCAAACCCGAAATCCCTTGTCCCGCCTGGCTTACGACACCTTGTGCTCGATCCGCAACTTGTCGGCCACCATGGCGATGAATTCGCTGTTCGTCGGCTTGGACTTGGACATGTTGACCGTATAGCCGAACAGATGCGAGATCGAGTCGATGTTGCCTCGCGTCCAGGCGACTTCGATCGCATGGCGAATCGCCCTTTCCACGCGTGATGGTGTCGTCTTGTACTTCTGGGCGATCGCCGGATAGAGCGTTTTGGTAATGGCTCCCAGGATCTCGATATTGTTATACACCATCGTGATCGCTTCACGCAGATATTGATAGCCCTTGATATGGGCGGGTACTCCGATCTCATGAATGATCGAGGTGATGTTCGAATCCAGATTCTTCGACTTGGTGATCGGAACCACCGAGGACTTGACCGCCGCCACGCTGCCGGATGTTCCTCCCCCGCTCACCAGCTGGCGAATCCGGTTCGTCAGCACATCCATGTCAAACGGTTTCAATATGTAATACGATGCACCAAGCTGAACCGCCTTCTGGGTGATATTCTCCTGACCAAACGCCGTCAGCATGATGATCTTCGGGCACGGCTGGAAGTTGCTCGCCTTCAATTGTTCAAGTACGCCCAGTCCGTCCAGATGAGGCATGATGATATCAAGGATCAGGACATCGGGCTGAAGGCCATCCTCGAGCAGACGAATCACTTCATCCCCGTTGTAAGCAACTCCGACTACCTCCATATCCTCCTGGTCAGATATGAATTCCGTCAACAGGCTCGTAAATTCTCGATTGTCATCGGCCAACATTACTTTAATCGTTTGCAACTTCGTTTTCCTCCCCAATCATAAGCTTAGTCACTTATCTTCTTAAGTTTTTCGACATTAACTGTAAAAATCCTCCTGCCACAAAAATTTTCCTTTATTTTTTTCTTGCGACCGTATATAATATTTATTTATGATTTTTTCGTCATTTCTGCATCATGGATTGCATGAATTCGACAAACGTCAGAACCTTTGGCAATCGCGGATCAAATGAAAAACCGGCGACCCTCAGGTCATCCGGCGCGCTGTTCTTCATGACGGTTCAGATATATGCCCGCATCCCGCAGCATCCATTCGATAAAACACCCATAACCGGATAACGGGTCGTTGACAAACACATGGGTAACGGCCCCGACCAGCTTGCCATCCTGGATAATCGGACTTCCGGACATCCCCTGGACGATCCCTCCGGTTGCCTCGATCAGCCTGGGATCCTTCACCTTGATGACCATGCCTTTGGTTTGCGGCGTCGTTTGCTTGACCGCATGCACGATCTCGATATCAAACTCTTCCACCTTCTGACCATTCAGAACGGTCAGGATCTTCGCCGGGCCTTCCTTGACCTCCTCAGCGAAGGCGACCGGGATCGGTTCCTTGAACATGCCATGCTCAGGGTTTTCATTCATCTTGCCGAAGATGCCAAACTCCGTATTTTTCTGTATCGTGCCGAGAACCTTGCCATTTTCAAAGAAATTGGCCCTTTTCTCACCCGGCTCTCCATTCTGGCTCTTGCTGATGCTGGTCACCTGGGTATGAACGATCTCGCCGCTGCCAACCACGATGGGCGTCTGCGTGTCCATATCGGTGATGACATGTCCCAATGCTCCGTACACCCCATGTTCGGGTGCGTAGAACGTCAGCGTCCCCACACCGGCAGCGGAATCACGGATGTACAAGCCCAGGCGGTAGGCGTTCTCCATCATGTCCAGCTCAGGCTTCAGTTCGATCTTGATCCGCTGCTTGCCGCGCATGATCGTCAGCTTCAGGGACCGATTCTCCTTGCCGGCTTCCGCCGTGAGCGTCGATACCATACCGATGTCCTTCAGCTTCTGCCCATCGATGCTGACGATCCGGTCTCCTGTCCGGATGCCGGCTTCCTGACCGGGCGATACTTTCTTGCCGCCAGTTATGGTCAGCGTATGATGGCCTACGACGAGGACTCCGTCGGATTTCATCTTGACGCCGATGGTCTGTCCGCCCGGGATCACCTTCAGTTCCGGCTCGACATGCACCTGGAACGTCTTGAGCGGGATCTTGCCGAACAGTTTCACTTGCACTTGCGTGTCGCCTGCTGTTACGGATTGCAATGATAGCGGATGATTCAGATCCAGGCGGAAAGATTGCTGGGCTTCTCCATTTACCTTGAGGATGTCCGGATGCTCGACATAGACGGATGCCGATACCGGAAGAGAGAAGTGAACTTCCTTGTCCTGTCCGGAGAAGAAACGAAATTCATCAGGCAGCGATGCAAATGTTTGAAACGGAGTGGATAAACTAAAGGCACAGATCGCGATAACGAGCACTAATCCAATCCATCGTCCAGATCTCATGGCACTCAGGATCCCCACGCTCCTTTCTGAGTAGATGCCGAGTTGAATGCGTGAGCCTTTTTGGCGTACCTTTAAGTTAACCCCGCCTCAGTGCTTTTATAACTGAAAATGATGCCACAGTTGCTTGCAACGCTGCATATGAAAAGGACTTGTGCCACCCGATCGGCATGACTGGCGAAAAAAACGAAGAGAGGTTGGAATCCGTCGGCAAGGCTTGACTGACGGATGATCTCCCGCTGACGAGCCCGGCTTCAGCAGCCGGAACTCCGACAAACGTCAACACCGGTCGTCAGCTGCGTCTTGTCGCCTTGATCTGATCGGCCAGCTTCAGCATCTCATCCGCATGCTTCCTGGTCGCCTCGGTGATCTCCGCTCCACCCATGAGGCGCGCGGTCTCCTCGATGCGCCCTTCCCTCGCCAGTTGTTCCACGATCGTGAACGTACGTCCGTCCTTCAGCACCTTCATGATGGAATAATGCTCGTCCCCCATGCTCGCCACCTGAGGCAGATGCGTAACTGCAAACACCTGGCAGGAGCCCGCCAGTTCGGCCAGCTTCTCGGCGATCGCCTGGGCCGCGCGGCCGCTTACGCCCGTATCCACTTCGTCAAACACCAGCACCGGCACCTTGTCGATGCGGGCGAAGATCGTCTTCAGCGCCAGCATGATGCGCGACAGCTCGCCGCCGGAGGCAATCTTCGCCAGCGGGCGCAACGGTTCACCCGGATTCGGGGAGATCAGGAATTCCGCATGATCCCGCCCGTTGCGCGTGAAACTGTCTTCGTTGTCATCACCGGCTGTTCTGAGCTCGACGTAAAACCGGGTGTGCACCATGTGCAGGTCCTTCAGCTGCCGTTCAATCTCCTGCGCCAGGCGATCTCCGGCATTTCTTCTCGCCTCGCTCAGTTGCCGGGCCGCCTGCACCAGCTTGGGTCTCACCTGCTCGATCGCGCGGTGCAGTTCTGCGATCCGTTCATCCTTGTTCTCCATGAGCTCGATCTGCGCCCGTATCTGATCCGCATACGCGAGGATCTCCTCGATTGAGGAGCCGTATTTGCGCTTGAGGGTGGAGATGAGTGCCAGACGATCCTCGATTTCCTCGAGCCGCTCCGGATTGTACTCGATCGAATCGCGATAGTCCCTCGTCTGATAAGCCGCGTCCTCCAGCTGATAATACGCTCCCTGCACCTGCTCCAGGATCGGCCTGAGGGTGCCAGGGTCGAACTGGACGATATCCTCCAGTCGCTTGATCGCTCTGCCCAGACTGTCCAAGGCCCGTCCGTTGGCATACAGGGCATCATACGCATCGGCGACTGCCTGCATCAATTTCTCGGCATTAGCTAGTTTTCGCTTCTCGTCTTCCAGCCATTCGTCCTCTCCGACTTTCAGCCGCGCCGAGTTGATCTCTTCCAATTGAAACTTGTACAGATCCTGCATCTGCAACATCTGCCTGCTCGTCTGCTCCAACTCAGACAGCTCCCGTCTGGCAGCGATGTACTGGTCGTAGAGCTCGAGGTAGGCCTGCTTCAGGGGCGCGATGGTCGATTCATCATAAACGTCCAGCCACTCCAGGTGGCGTTCCGTCTTCAGCAGCGACTGATGCTCATGCTGACCATGGATATTGACCAGCCAGTCGCCCACTTCGCGCAGCATCGTCAGATTGACCATCTGGCCGTTGATGCGGCAGATGCTCTTGCCCTGACTGGTGATCTCCCTGCGGATGATCAGCGGCTCGGACGCATCCGCTTCGATGCCGAGTCCGGCCAGCGTATCCCAGACCGGATGGTTCGGTTCCAGCTCGAACATCGCCTCGATCTCCGCCTTGTTCTCCCCGTGCCGGATCAGCTCCGACGAACCTCTCCCGCCAACCAGAAGGGTGAGCGCGTCGATGACCATCGATTTGCCCGCGCCGGTCTCCCCTGTGAGCACGTGGAATCCATGGCCGAAGCTGACGTGCACATGTTCGATTACCGCCAGATTACGTATCGATAGCTCTGTGATCATCTTCGTCACCTCTATGCCAACATTGCCTTGATGCGGTCCACGATCGCTTCACCCTGGTCCTCCGTCCGGCAGATGAGCAGGATCGTATCGTCGCCGCATATCGTACCGAGCAGCTCCGGCCACTCCATCTGGTCGAGATGCACGCCAACGGCGTTGGCTGTGCCGGGCAAGCATTTCATGACGATCAGATTGCCCGCGCGATCGATGTGTATGAAGTGATCGGTGAGCGCGCGCTTCAGCCGCTGCGACGCCGCGTATTTCTGATCCGCAGGCAGAGCGTATTTGTAATCCCCTTTGCCATCCGGCACCTTGATCAGTTGCAATTCCTTGATATCCCGGGATACGGTAGCCTGCGTGACCGAATAGCCCGCATCGCGCAGAAGATCCACCAGTTCCTCCTGCGTCTTGATGCTGTGGGTGGCGATCAGTTCCTTGATCTTGAAATGCCGTTGAAGCTTCATAGCACCCTCCGCTTATGTATGATCAATGGCTCAGTTGCGAATATGGAAACAGATCTTGTGAATCGCCTTGAGCTCCGGTTCAATATATAACACGCCCGCGAGCTGGTCATAGATGAGCGCATATGGCAGGAAATAATCGCGGAGTCCGCTGCCCGTCCAGTCAACGGGCTTGCGCCGGCGGGCGGTCTTGACCGCGTACACCTCGTCGTCCTTGCGGACGAAGTAATCGATCCACAGGGCGCTTGACAGAAGCTGGCCGTCGGCCTCTATGCTGAGGGAGATCTTGCGTTTGCCTGACATGATCTCGTACCCCGCCGCTTCGAGGAGCGCCGTTTCCTCCGACGGCTCCGGCAACTGGACGTCCTCCAGCTCGAAGGGCAGCTTGTTGCGATACGGCGCGTACAGCCACTTGTGGAAATGATACAGCGCCCAGACAGCAACCACGATGATGATCAGTATCGTGACATACAGATCTGCCGACTCCATGCGATCACCCCAACGTTAATAATTCTAGGCAATACACATATTTCCTTGTCGGCTTCCAAAAAAATGTCAAGCCGCGAGTTCAAGGGACTTCACTACGCCTTACCTCTTCCCCTCAGCCAAACGTCTTTGCCGCTTCCTCCACGGTCTGCGCCGCCAGCTTCGACCAGTCATCGATGCGCTTAGGCGCCGGTTCGTCCTGCCAGCGCCAGTAAGCGAGGAACTCGATGTTCCCTTCGCCGCCCGTGATTGGCGAGAACGTCAGGCCGGACAGCTGCAGGCCCAGCTGGTCCGCATAGCCCAGGATCGTGTCGAGCACCTCGCGATGCACCTCCGGATCCCGCACGATCCCGTTCTTCCCGACCTTCTCGCGCCCCGCCTCAAATTGCGGTTTGATCAGGGCAACGATGCCGGCTGGCCGGGCCAGCAGCTGGAGGAGCGGCGGCAGGATGATCCTGAGCGAGATGAAGGAGACGTCGATGGACGCAAAGTTTGGCGCCGGCCCTTGCAGGTCCTCCGGCTTCATGTAGCGGAAGTTGGTCCGCTCCATCACGCGGACGCGCTCGTCCTGACGCAGCGACCAATCGAGCTGGTTGTATCCGACATCGATCGCATAGACATAGGAGGCTCCGTGTTGCAGCGCACAATCCGTGAATCCGCCCGTCGATGCGCCGATATCCAGCATCACCGCACCCGTCACGTCGATCCCGAATGTGCGCAGCGCCTTCTCCAGCTTGAGCCCTCCTCTTGAGACATAAGGGTGAACGGCCCCTTTCACGCTGATCCTCGCATCCCGCTTCAGCTTCATCCCGGGCTTGTCAACCGGCTGATCGTCCGCGTAGACGATGCCCGCCATGATGGCCGCCTTGGCCTTTTCGCGGGAAGGGAAATATCCTTGCTCCACCAGAAGTATATCAGCACGTTCCTTCAAATTGGTCATGGTAATCTCCTATACCTTGTGATGAACTGTTCATCTCGACGCTCTCCAAGCGGAGCATATCGGGAACAGTATACCATCATCATCATAATGAAAAAAAGGCCGCCAGCTCAAGTCAGAGCCGCGACCGTTTCGTTCATGCGATCACACGATCCTGTTCCTGTTATTAGATCCCGCAATCGTTCGCTCGCCTCAATCCGCCGCCAGGCGCGCCGTCATCCCCGAGCGGCGGCGCGGGAGCGCGATGTCGCGCACGCGTTCGACGATGTTGTCGACCGTAAGCCCCACCTCAGCCCGTTGCTCCTTGATGCTGCCGTGCTCGATGAATTGGTCCGGAATGCCCATCAGCCTGACGCGCGGCATCACTGCGGCATGCTCCGCATAATACTCCAGCACCGCGCTGCCGAGACCGCCCGCCTGCGCGGCCTCCTCCACGACCAGCATCGGCAAGCCTTGCCCGGCGAGCTCATCCAGAATCCGCACATCCATCGGCTTGATGAACCGGGCATTGATGACCCGAGCATGAATGCGCTCGGTCCTGAGCTTCGCCGCCGCTTCCCGTGCCAGCTGCACCATGGGACCGATGGCGATGATCGCCGCATCCTGGCCATCCTCGATCGTCTCCCACGAGCCGATCGGGATCGCCTTGAGTTCTTGATCCAGAGGCACGCCAAGCGCATTCATCCTCGGATAGCGGAAAGCGATCGGCCCGCCGTTATAGTCGATCGCCGTCTTCACCATATGCCGAAGCTCATTCTCGTCCTTCGGCATCATCAGCACCATATTGGGCACATGGCGGATATAGGCGATATCGTAAACGCCCTGATGGGTCTCCCCGTCCGCGCCGACGAACCCTGCCCGGTCGATGGCGAAGATGACGTTCAGATTCTGACGCGCCACATCATGCACAAGCTGATCATATCCGCGCTGCAGGAAGGTGGAATACACGCCAAACACCGGCTTCATCCCGGCATCGGCCAGCGCTCCGCACAAGGTCGTGGCGTGCTGCTCGGCGATGCCGACGTCGATCAGCCGATCCGGGAAGCGTTCTCCGAACTTGCTGAGGGAGGTCCCTGGCGCCATCGCCGCCGTCACCGCCACGATGCGCGGGTCGCGCTCGCCCAGCTCGGTCAGGGTCTCGGCGAATATATCCGAGAACGAAAGCATTCCGGAGCCCTGCAGCAATTCCCCGGATTCGATCTTGTATGGAGTGATGCCATGCCACAAGGACGAGTCTTTCTCCGCAGGCTTGTAGCCCTTGCCCTTCACCGTGATGACATGGATCAGGCTTGGTCCGTCCACCTGATCCGCCTGCTGCAGCGTGTCCAGCAGAAGCGGTATGTTGTGACCGTCGATCGGACCGAAGTACGTGTAGCCGAGCTCCTCGAACAGCACCCCGTCCACCAGCATATATTTCAGGCTGTCCTTCAGTCTCTCGATCGTCTTCGCCAGGGTGCCGCCGATCGCCGGAATCCTCTTCAGGATCTGCTCCACTTCTTCCTTGGCCTTGCGATAATGCTTGCCTGAACGGATCTTGCCCAGATAGTTATGGATCGCGCCCACGTTCTGGGAGATCGACATCTCGTTGTCGTTCAGGATGACCATCAGTTTCTTCTTCTCATGTCCGATATGGTTGAGCGCCTCAAAGGCCATCCCGCCGGTCATCGCCCCATCGCCGATCACCGCCGCGATGCGGAAGTTCTCGCCCTGATAATCGCGGGCCATCGCCATCCCCATCGCCGCCGACAGCGACGTGGAACTGTGTCCGGCCTCCCACACGTCATGGATGCTTTCGCTGCGCTTGATGTAGCCGCACAGACCCTTGTATTTCTTGAGCGTGTCGAAACGGTCTCTTCTCCCTGTCAGAATCTTGTGAACATAGGATTGATGACCCACATCGAAGATGATCTTGTCATGAGGACTGTTCAGGTAATAATGCAGGGCGATCGTCAGTTCAACGACGCCGAGATTGGGGGCAAGGTGGCCGCCGGTGACTGACAGCTTCTCGATCAGGAATTGCCGAATCTCTGCTGCCAGTTCATTCAGTTGCCCGACTGTCAGAGCCTTGAGATCGTCAGGTTGGTTGATTCGTTCGAGCAGCATGCTTCTTCCCCCGCTTTCCTGCTTTGGATCGTTTGCCGTTCTTGATGATGCGTATATTTAGTCTGCTCTCCAGGAAATAAAAAAATTTGCCGATGATCAGCACGATCTTCGTCGAATTGTTGATCGCCAGCGACTTGCCAAGCGCCTTGCCGCCGACCGTCAGCGCCGAGACAAGACCGGCGAATATGACATTGACCACCGTGCTGGTCATGTTGCTGCTAACCGAAAGCGACGTCAGCAGCTCCAGGACCACAAACGTCGCGGCGGCGCCGCTGACGATCCCGGAGATGTCGCCGATGACATCGTTGCAGAAGTTGGAAACCCGGTCCGCGTTGCGCAGGAGGTAGATCGCATGCCTCGCACCTCGCACCCGCTCCGATCCCATCGCATGGAACGGCTTCTCATCGGCGGAGGTTACGGCGATTCCGACAATATCAAAAAGAATGCCGATCATGACAAGAAACAGCACGACCAGCATTCCCAGCGCCCAATTCAGGCCGTTGAGCAGCGTATTTGAAGCCACCGAGAACAACACCGCCAGGACAAATGTCAGAACCGATATAAAAATGCACCATCTGATGGCGTGTTTCCAGGAAAATTTCATTGCATGCTCCTAATCGCCAAGAAATACCCGTCTGCCGCCGGAACCATCAGGTCCCCGACGTCAGTCTGATATTTCTTATGTAATTTCAACTGGAGTGGCAGCTTCCTGGGTAAACACTGTGGCTTAGGTCCAGTAGGTTTTCCCAAGCGACAACCTCCGCGTCGCCGCAGAGGGGGTTTCCCATTACCATCGCCTTGATGGTGTCTCCGACCATCAGACTGGATTACCACTTAGTCCACACTATAATCCCCAGGAAGCCTCAGGGCTCTGAACAGTCTAGGAGTTTTCCTCGACAGCCTTGAACCATTCTTTAGCCTCTTTTGCAAAACAGATTTCATATAGCATCCGGCTGGACGTTTTTTGGCCGAAAAACGTCCCTCCTACCATCTATAATCCCTTCTGTTTCACTCAAGGCAGGCTACACTGCATACAAGCCTCCTGATGCTTTCGCTATGGAAACGAAAATAAGACCATTCGGCTCGCAATTGCAGGTTCATACCCCAAACCGTAGCCATGCGCCAGCAAGCTGTTGCAACGGCCACGAATTTGGGCCTCCGCGGAAGCAGGGTCAACGCCCACATGCCATTGTGGATCGCCCTACAACCTTAACTCCCAGCATCAGCCCCCGACTGGGCGTCGAAAGCCAACACAAGGAACTTCATCGATGTGCCCTTTGGCGAATTTTTAGGCCCGCCTTCAGAAATGGTAGGCTGACTAGAATACTGCGCCACTCGCATTCATGTAACGATATTGTAACATACTGATTCCGCGTTCTCAATGGAGGCTTAGGCCCGCAAATGGCGACAAGTGGTGTCTGGCGGCGTTGGGAGCCGTTCATATCAAAAAAACAGCAAAAAGATGGTGCTTGGTCGCCAAAACATGCGAAAGCGAGGTGTAGCGAGGTTGAGAGGTGTGGCAGCTGCCACAGGAGGCCGGTCCGGATCGCCATGCGGGGCAATCTGGACTAGCCGGGCGGAGCCTGTGACAGCAAGGGTAACCGGAGTTGTCAATGATCCCGATCCAGCAGGTAATCCGCCAGTTCGAGCAGGATGCCGGGATCGGGGAGATGGCCCGCGAGCAGCGCGGCCTTGCCTTCTTCCGTCAGTTCTTTCACCTTGGCGCGGGAGGCTTCGAGCCCCACGAAATAGGGATACGTGACCTTGGCCTGCTTCTCGTCGGCGTTCGTACGCTTGCCCAGCTTCTGCTCATCTCCGATGACGTCGAGGATATCATCCTGGATCTGGAAGGCGAGGCCGATCGCGCGACCGTACCGCTCCAATGCTTCCAGCTGTCCGGGATCCGCGCCTGCCGCACGGCCGCCTGCCTTGAGCGAGCAGACGAGCAGATCGCTCGTCTTGTGCTGATGGATATACATCAGACCATCGAGCGTCGTCTCCCCCTGTTCGCCGAGCATATCAGCAGCCTGGCCTCCCACCATGCCGGAGACGCCCGCATACAGGCTCAGATCTTCGATGATCGCCAGCACCACCTCCGCGGGGACGCCGCGCTCGCGAAGCCGCGAAGCGGCATAGAAGGCGTGCGTGAGCAGGCCGTCCCCCGCGAGGATCGCCATCGCTTCACCGAATACCTTGTGATTGGTCAGCTTGCCGCGCCGATAGTCATCGTCGTCCATCGCCGGCAGGTCATCGTGGATGAGCGAGTAAGTATGAACGAGCTCGACGGCGCATGCCGCCGGCATGACCGCCATCACATCGCCGCCCACAGCCAGCGCGGCGGCCAGCGTCATCAGCGGACGCAACCGCTTGCCGCCGGACATCAGCGAATAGGCGATCGATTCCCTCAGCTTGTCCGGCACCTCCCACTCAGCGGGGATGATGCGTTCAAGCTCCTGTTCGATGAGCGGTGTATAGGTGCTCATAAAGCTGTGCAAGGTCGTCATGCGTGTCTAGTAGTCTCCCTTCTCCTCTGCAAGCGGCGCAAAGGCCTTGCGCGTCAGTCCGTTCTCGTCCTCCATCAGCATCTCGATCCGCCGCTCGACCTGCTCCAGCTTCTGCGAGCAATATTGCGACAGCCTCATGCCCTCCTGGAACAGATCGATCGCTTCCTCCAGCGGCACATCCCCGCTCTCCAGCCGCGTCACGATCTTCTCCAGCTTCTCGATCGCCGCCTCGAAGCTCTCCGGCATCTGTTGTTCCGTCATCTTGCTTCCTCCCCTTTCATCGACCATACCTGACAATCCAGACGTCCGTCGCGGACGCGAACCTTGACGATATCTCCAGGCTGCACCTGGGTGATGGATGTGATCACCGCATCCTCCTGCTCGTTGTAGACGACGCTGTATCCGCGCTCCATCACCTTCAGCGGGCTGAGCGCATCCAGCTGCCGGATGAGCGCCGCGAACTGTTGCCTGGACTGAACGCTGCGGCTGCGCATCGCCTGCGTCAGCTGCCGCACCTTGGATGCGAGATCCTTCTTCGTATATTCAATCTTCGTGCGCGGATCATGGCGAAGCAGCCGGTGCTCCAGCGACAGCCTGCGCTCGCGCCGGCGTGCGACCTGCGAGGATGCCGCATATTCCAACTGCTGCGTCAGGCGGTCGAGCCGCTCCGCCGATTCGAGCAAGTATTTGCGCGGATGGACGAAATACGGCGACCGCCTGAGCCGCTCCAGCGTCTCCCGCTTCTTCTGCAGCGTGGAGCGAAGCGCCCGGTACAGCCGCTGCTCGTGATAGGCGAGCTGCTGCTTCAGCTCAAGATGATGAGGAACGCTCAGCTCCGCCGCGGCCGTTGGCGTCGCCGCCCTGAGGTCAGCGACGAAGTCGGCGATGGTGAAGTCCGTCTCATGGCCGACCGCGCTGATGACGGGAATCCTTGATGCCGCGATGGCGCGGGCAACCGCCTCTTCATTAAACGCCCACAGTTCCTCCAGCGAGCCGCCGCCTCTGCCCACGATCAGCACATCAACCTCATCCAGCCGGTTCATCGTCTCGATCGCGCGAACGATCGACGGCACCGCATGCACTCCCTGCACCGCAACCGGGCAGAGCAGCACCGGTGTGGCAGGGCTGCGCCGCTGCAGCGTGGTGATGATATCGCGGATCGCCGCTCCCGTCGGCGAGGTGATGACCCCGACCGCCCTGGGAAAGCGCGGGATCGGGCGCTTGCGCGACTCGGCGAACAGCCCCTCCGCCGCCAGCTTCTGCTTCAGCTGCTCGAAGGCCAGATACAGATTGCCGATGCCGTCCGGCTGCATCTCCGAGACATAGAATTGATAGGCGCCATCCCGCTCATAGATGGAGATCGAGCCGCTGGCCAGTACCCGCGTGCCCTCCCGCGGGATAAAGCCCAGGCGCTGATTGGCCGAGGCGAACATGACGCATCTCAGCCTGCTCTCCTCGTCCTTCAGCGTAAAGTACATATGACCGCTGGAATGATGCTTGAAGTTGGAGATTTCCCCGCGCACCCAGACGTTCCTCAGCAACTCGTCCGATTCGAGCTTCATCTTGATATAGCGATTCAGCTGCTTGATCGTCAGTATCCTGTTCTCGGGTGGCCCGGCTTGTGTCAGACTCCCCACAGCGACGCTCCTTTCCCCGATGGTCATGTGTCCGCCGCAGCAGACCAAACGGCTGTGAGCAGGATGACCCTTGCGTCCCTGCCGTGTCTGCGACGGTGATCCTTGTGCATCACGCGCTTCGTTCGGCCGATCTCAGCGTGTTGAGCAGCAGCATCGTGATCGTCATCGGCCCGACACCGCCCGGCACAGGCGTGATGTAGCTAGCCGTCTCCAGCACGTCGTCATAATCGACGTCACCGGCCAGCCTGCCGTCAGGCAGCCGGTTGACGCCCACATCGATGACCACCGCTCCCGGCTTCACGTGCTCCCGCTTGATCATCTTCGCCCTGCCGACGGCGGCAACCAGCACGTCCGCCTGCCTGGTGATCGCGGCAAGATCCGGCGTCCGGGAATGGCAGATCGTCACCGTAGCATGCTCCTGCAAGAGCAGCATCGCCACCGGCTTGCCGACGATGTTGCTCCGGCCCACGACGACCGCATGCTTGCCGACCAGATCGATGCCTGTCCGCTTGATGAGCTCGATGATGCCAGCCGGCGTGCAGGGCAGGAAGCACTCGTCGCCGATCACCATGTTGCCGACGCTCACCGGGTGGAAGCCGTCCACATCCTTCTCCGGCGGGATCGCGGCGATCACCGCCTTCTCATCGATATGCTTCGGCAGCGGCAGCTGCACGAGGATGCCGTGGATCCGCCTGTTTGCCGCCAGCTCCGCGATCAGGGCGAGCAGCTCGTCCTGCGTCGTCGCCTCCGGCAGGCGATGCACCTCGGAATACATGCCGACGCTGATGCAGGCTTTCTCCTTGTTGCGCACATAGACCTGAGAAGCCGGATCCTCGCCGACCAGCACGACGGCCAGGCCTGGCTGTATGCCGCGCTCCTCGATCAATTTCGCGGTCTGCCGCTTGATGTCCTCGCGGATGTCCGCCGCGGTTTGCTTTCCATCGATTACCTGTGCAGGCACTGTCTTTCCCCTCCCACTTATGTATGACGTGCCTTGAGCTCGTCCAGTTCCTTGAACATCTTGCCCAGGACACCGTTGACAAATTTGCCCGAATCCTCTGTGCCGAACCACTTGGCCAGTTCGATCGCTTCGTTGATCGCAACCTTCGGCGGCACATCATCCTGATAGATCATCTCATAGACCGCCAGCCTGAGGATCTGCAGGTCAACCTTGGAGAGCCTCTCCACCTTCCACCCCTTCAGATACCCTTCAAGCATCCGGTCAATGTCCTTCAATCGCGCGTGCGTACCCACCACGAGTTGGTTCACATACGGTTTGATCTCGGCGAGATCTCCAGGAGGCACGGGAGTCTCCCGCTCGGTGGAGGCTTCCTCCAGCACCATGGCGATCGATTCCTGAGGCGCGACCTCATTCATCGCCATATTGTACAAGCATTGAATCGCCAACTCACGAGCCAGCCTTCGCTTCATGTTGCTTCCTCCTAAATGATAGCAATCGTACCCCTATTATACGTCAAGGGCACGCATTCCCAAACAGAAAAAATTCCTCTGTCAGCGAGGTGGCTGCAGAGGTTATCACTTGAACAATCGCCATCTGTCTGTGATCCATCGGTAGATCGGCTCCCAATTCACCACCTGCTCGCCGGCATCGATCTTCCGGCCGATGTAGTAGCCGACGAGGATGATGAAGCCGAACACCAGCATATCCCAGAATCCGAAAAACAAATAGATGACCGCCAGGACCAGTCCGCACAGGACGCCTATGGTCTTCGCCCTGTGCTTCTCCCACAGTTCCTTCCACATCGGGTGTATCACCCCTATTCAACCCGGCTCTTGAACGTCTGTGTCTGGATGATGTTCGCGATGAACACGTTGACGCTCGTCACGGGTACGCCAGCGATGTCCTCGACATGCGCCTTCACCACGCGTTGTACTTCCTCCGTAAGGGCAGGAATGGACACTTCCCCGTCTATGACAGCGCGGATCCGGATGATCAGTCCGGCTTGTCCAACCTGGATCCTCGCCTTGATATCCTTGATGCCGTTCACGCGGGCCGCCGCCTTCAGCGACAGGTTCTCGATCGTCTCCAGCGAGATGCTGATGTCCCCGAAGTCCGTTCGCTGCTCAATGGACGGAGGCTTGCCGGAGCCAGCCGCGATGCTGATATAGAAGAAGCGCACGCTGATCAGGAAGAGCAGCGCCGATACGATCGCCACCGTGATGCTGACCGGGCCGCGTTCGGTGAGCAGATCCACCACATCCTTGGGCACCCACGGCTGCACCAGACCGACGCACACGATCAGCAGGAAGACCAGGCTCAGTCCGATGATCAGGCTGTACAGAAACAGGAAGATACGGTCAAATACTCTTACCATATAGGCTTGCCCTCCCTATAGCAAAGGAAATCCCCCTGGTTTAGAGGGGGTGATCAAGCTGTACCTTGATTATTTAACGCGTTGATGAGTTGAAGTCTCTTCCTCCGTCGTCTTGTCCTGCGATGGGAAATGAACACCATGGATATGTACGTTCACTTCCACCACATCCAGACCGGTCATGGATTCGATCGCATGCTTCACATTCTGCTGAATGGAGGCCGCTACTTCCGGGATTCGATATCCGAACTTGATCTGAATCGAAACATCCACCGCAGCCTCACGCTGACCTACCTCGACCTTGACGCCTTTGGACAGATTCTTGCGACCAAGGAGCTCCGCAATATCACCAACAAAACCGCCGCTCATGCCAGCTACGCCATCCACTTCAATGGCTGCCAAACCTGCAATGATCTCGATGACTTCGGGAGCGATTTGAATACTGCCTAATTCGGTTTGCTCATAATCAGGGGCTATCGTATTCATCGCTTTCACCTCCCTGTGCTCGTTATGCTTGCACAAGCCGCAGCAAGCGTGGCTTGTTCTGTATTATTAATATATCACTCGATGCAAATTATGACAAACATCCGTGAGCCCGGCTATTCCTGCACCGGTTCATCCAGCGAATGCTCGTCGAGGAACTTGATGTCAAAGTCGCCGCGGATGAACTTCGGATGATTCAGCACCTTCAGATGGAACGGGATCGTCGTATGCACGCCCTCGATCTCAAATTCGCCGAGCGCGCGCTTCATCCGGTCGATCGCCTCCTGACGATCCCGGCCCCAGACGATCAGCTTCGCGACCATCGAGTCGTAATGCGGCGGGATCGTATAACCCGGGTATACGGCGCTGTCGACGCGCACACCCGTCCCGCCCGGCGGCAGGTAATACTCCACCAGACCGGGAGAAGGCAGGAAGCCCTTGTCCGGATTCTCCGCGTTGATCCGGCATTCGATCGACCAGCCGTTGAAGGTGACGTCCTCCTGGGTGAACGACAGCGGCTCGCCAGCCGCGACGCGGATCATCTCCTTGATGATGTCGATATTGGTGATCATCTCGGTCACCGGATGCTCGACCTGGATGCGCGTATTCATCTCCATGAAGTAGAAATTGCCGTCGGGTCCGAGCAGGAACTCCAGCGTGCCGGCGCCGGAATACTCGACGGCTCTCGCCGCGCGCACCGCGGCTTCGCCCATTCGCCGGCGGATCTCCGGCGTCAGCACAGGGCATGGCGCTTCCTCGATCAGCTTCTGCCTGCGGCGCTGGATCGAGCAATCGCGCTCTCCCAGATGGACGACGTTGCCATGCTTGTCAGCGAGGATCTGCACCTCCACGTGCTTCATGCCGGTCAGGTATTTCTCCAGATAGACGCCGGCATTGCCGAACGCCTTCTGCGCTTCCTGCTGCGCGCTGACGATCTGGCGAACGAGCGCCTCCTCGTCCTCGGCGATGCGGATGCCCTTGCCTCCTCCGCCCGCGGTCGCCTTGATGAGCACCGGGTAGCCGATCTCTCTGGCGATGCGGATCGCCTCGTCCAGATCCTCCACCAGCCCGTCGGAACCCGGGATGACCGGCACGCCGGCATTCTTCATCGTCTGCTTGGCGACGGACTTGTCACCCATCTTGCTGATCGCCGACGGCGATGGACCGATGAAGGTGATGTTGCAGGATTCGCAGATTTCGGCGAAGTCCGCATTCTCCGCGAGGAATCCATAGCCGGGATGAATAGCGTCCGCCTCCGTCAGGGTGGCGACGCTCATGATGTTGGTATAGTTCAGATAGCTGTCCTTGGACTGCGTCGGACCTATGCAATAGGCTTCATCAGCCATGCGGACGTGCAGCGCATCGCGATCCGCTTCCGAGAATACCGCGACGGTGAAGATGCCCATCTCCTTGCAGGCGCGGATGATCCTTACGGCGATCTCGCCGCGGTTCGCGACAAGTACTTTGTGAAATGGCATATCGAACCTCCTGAAAGGATTCAGATCTATTCCTTCCTTACAAGAAACAACGGTTGGCCGTATTCGACCAGCTGCCCGTTCTCGACGAGAATCTCCACGATCTCGCCCTTCACTTCAGCCTCGATCTCGTTCATCAGCTTCATCGCTTCCACGATGCAGACGACCGTCTTCTCATTCACCTTGCTGCCCACTCGCACGAACGGCTCAGCACCTGGCGCCGGCGCCGCATAGAAGGTGCCGACCATCGGCGACTGGATCGCGTGGAGATTCTCCCTGTTGCGCGTGTCCGTCTGCTCTTCGGCAGGAGCCTGAACGGCAGGCTGGGGCGCCGGGGAAGACAGCTGCGGCATATATTGCGGTTGGTTAAACATCGTGTTCGCTGCCGGAACGGAATTGATCAGCACGGACTCCGTACGGTTCGGCTTGCGGATCGCGATCCGCGTGCCCTCGTTCTCAATCTCCAGTTCATGGATCGAGGTTTGATCAACCAGCTTGATCAGATCCTTGATTTCACTCAGCTTAAACAAGAAAACTCAACTCCTTATAGAGGCTTGTCCCTCAGCTGCGGCAACATGACAAGCGATTCAAGCCGCTGGCATGCGTCAGACGGCATGATGATCCGGCTCGCTCCAGGCCCGGCGGGACCTGGGCATCAGCTTCATGCTCTCCAGCCGCCCGGGCTTGAGGTTCTCCTGCCCCAGGCAGACCGGGTTAACCGCACTGCTGGTATTATATCATAACAATGGAAACACGCGAAGTTTATTATAACGCACTTTCATCCCTCATTTCATCTCTTTTTTGCGGAATGCCCAGCGTCCGGAAGCGCCCCGGCCGGCGCTTCCCGAGCCGCGCACGAAGGGTACCTTCAGCCGCGGCCGAAGATACCCCTACGATCAGATGCGCATCGCTTATCGCGTCTCTCTTGTTCAAGGACAAGCCGGTTAATGGACAATTGACACAAACACGTCCCGCGCGCTTACGCCAAGCTGCTCGGCCACCGTCTCGATGATGCTGACCGCCTGGCTCTTCTCCATGCTGTCCGCCATCACCTGCACGTGCCACTGCCCGTTGCTCTCCTCGATGATCGCATTGCCGTATTGCTGCATCAGCTGTTCCTCCAGGCTCTGGATGATGTTATACTGCTCCTCCAGCATGTAGTGCTCCGCATACGCCTGCGAGATCGCCTCCGTCGACTGGGACGGGTCCGTGACGACGCGGTACAGCTCGTCGAATCGCTTCTTCAGCTCCTCATCCCGCGCGAACTGCATCGCATCGAAGCGCTCCGAGGCCTTGGCGCTGGCCTGCATGCTCTCCACTTCGGCGAGGATTTCCTCATCTGTCAGCGTGAACACATCATCGGCGAATTGCGAATCGTAGGTGGCGCCGAGATCATCGGAAGCCGTCTTGTCCTTGCTGCCGTTGGCGGCCAGATCGTCCACCCGGTTGAGGTCATCGGTAAACAGGTAATAGGCAGACAGCACCACCATCAAGCTGAGCATCGACACGAGCCAAATTTTCTGTCTTCTCGAATTCATCACATTTCCTCCTCACAGTATCGATTGAAAGATTCATCTATCATCACTCAACGTCTGTACACTCAGGTCTTCCGCGGCAGAATCGAGATGCGCGTTGGCGAGACGCCCAAACCCCGCTGCACGGCTTCCGCCAGCATCTGCTTGACGACGGAATTTTCCGCGCCATTGGCCACGATGATCACGCCGCGAATCTGCGGCTTGATCAGCTTGAGGATTATCGGCTTGCTTTGGCCGGAAACCGTGTAGAGCGCGATCGTGCCGTCTCTGGTCACGCTGGTGATATGGCGCTGCGCGCCGTTTCCATCCCGTTCGTTCGTCTCCTGCTCCGATTCGTGCATATCCCGGTATACGATACTCTCTTCCGTAGACTCGATCGTCACCATCACATCCACGTTGCCGACGCCGACGATCTTCTCGAGGATCTCGCGCAATCTGGATTCATACAATCGTTCATAGGCGTCAAAGGGATTGTCTGAAGACTCCGCGTGCCGGAACACCTCCTGATCCCCCCCGGCAACTGGCGCCGGATCCGGCTCCGGATCGATCGTCTCCACGCGCAGGAAAGAGTTCAGGATCATCAGGGCTGCGCCGATGAGCCCCATCACGATCAGCCACTGAAAGGTCCTCACCCGTTTCTGGCCATTAGCGCCCCCGCCCAGCTTGCTTTCCAGCCATTTCAGCAGATTAGCCAATCTTTCCTCACCTCCTTAGCGGGTCGCTTCATGAAACGTGATCCTGTCGGGCGCAACCTCCCAGACCTTGCTGATCCGTTCGCGGATCTCCGCTCTCACCTCCGGCTCGATGACCTGCGCGGATGTACGCTGCATCGCCTCTGCGGGCACTGATGGCTGCGGCGAGGATCCGCCCAGATCGATGTTGATCACGACCGGCTCGACCCTGGCGATCGGCCCCTTCGACCCACCGGAACGCCCGCCTTCGGCAGGCAGACCGGTGCGGTCTGTGCGGGTTTCCTGCTCATCGGCGCCCGCATAGACGTGGATCTCCCGGATGTTCGCGTGACCCGCGGGATCCAGCCCGACGGTCACCTCGACTTCCGCAACCTGCGTGAAGCCTTGCTCCAGCAGATCCTGCCTCATCATGTCCGCCAGCCTGCTCTCCACCCAGACGAGCGTCTGTTGCTCACTGGCCTGGCGAAGCCGGGCGGCATCCTCCTCGATCTCCCGCCGGGATGCCATGGCCGTATCGGTCCCGCGGGGTGAACTCCAGCTGTCGATCCTCGCTCCGATCTCCAGCAGATGGTCGTCCGATCTGAGCAACGACAGGATCGGCGAGAGGATCGTCAGCAGGATAAACAGGCTGACGACGACCTTGATGTAGCGCTTCATCATGTTGTTCGGCAACAGCATGTCGACGATCACGGCGAACAGGACGACCAGCACGATCTCTCGCAGCCATCCGGACAGCCATTGGATCATCTCCCCATTCCTCCTTTCCCGACAGCTTCATCGCAGCATGACGGTCACATTGCCAAGCGTGATCATGATCGTCACCGCCAGGAAGAACATGAGCCCGACCGAAGCCAGCGCCGCGAACACATAGATCATGCTCTTGCCGATCGTCTGCAGGCAGGTGACGATGGGGCTGTCGCCGAGCGGCTGCATGATCGCCGCCGACAGGTTGTAGATCAGGGCCAGCGTCAGGATCTTGATCGCCGGGAAGGCGCACAGCAGGACGATGATGATGACGCCGACGATGCCGACGGCATTTTTGACCAGCAGCGAAGCGCTGATCACGGTGTCGGCGGCATCCGAGAACATCCGGCCGACGACCGGCACGAAATTGCCCGTGATATATTTGGCCGTGCGAATCGTGACGCCATCCGTCACCGCGCTCGTCGCTCCCTGCACCGAGATGACGCCTAGGAACACCGTGAGGAAAGCGCCGAGCAAGGCGACGCTCGCGCTCCGCAGGAAGTTCGCGAGGTGCGTCACCTGGTATTTGTCTGACAGGGAGCTGACGATATGCAGCACGGCCGAGAAGAACAGCAGCGGGAAGACGATGACATGGATCAGGGTTCCCACCGCATGGATCATGAAGATGATGAGCGGATGCATGATCGATACCGAGACGAGATTGCCCATCGCCGCGAGCATGGTCAGGAGGAGCGGCACCATCGCCACCATGAAGTCGATCATGTCCTCGATCGCTTCCCGCGCGTAGCCGATCGCCACATGGAAGCTGTTGACCGCCAGCACGATCAGCACGATGTAGGAGATCGAATAGGCGATCTTGCTGACCGTATTCTTCTCGAAGGCAGATTGCATCGTCTCAAGGATCATGCTGAACACGGTCAGGATGATGATCGACACCATCAGGCTGCCGTTGAACAGGATCTCATGGAACAGCATGCGGGCCAGTCCGCCGATGATCTCTCCGAAGCTGAGGCCTTCCCCCATGATCATCTCCATCAGCGTCGGCGCCCGGCTCCCCGGGAGGTAACCTCCATATTCCCGCAGCAGCTCGTTCCAGTAGCGCTCCACCTGGTCCATCTCCAGCTGGCCGAGCTGCGTCTCGATCAGATCCTGCGTCGCATCCCGAGCCGGGTCCGTTCCCGTATCGGCCTGGGCTTGTACCGACAGCCATATCATCGCCGACAGCATCCAGACGATCAGGGGACGCCATTCGATCTTCGAACCTGGTTTCGTCATAACAACCTCTCCTGTCGGGAACGACTCGTCATGCGGATGAAGGCAGCATGCTGATCACCGTCCTGATGAGCACCTCGATGATCGGCACAGCCATGACGATGATGAGCACCTTGCCGGCCAGCTCAATCTTCGAGGCAATGGATGAGAATCCGGAATCCCTGACGATCTGTGCGCCTAGCTCCGCAATATAGGCGATCCCGATGATCTTCAGGATCGTCTTCAGATAGACCAGATTCACATTGGTCTCCAGCGCCAGGCTCTCGATGACGCGGATGACGGCAGCAATCTTGTCCGCCAGGAAGATGAATATGAATAACGCCGCGCACGCCGTCAGCAGGAAGGCGAACATCGGCTTCTGTTCCTTCAGGATCAGACTCAGGATCGCCACGAGCAGACCGAGGCCGACAACTTGAATGATCTCCATCGGAATCACCTATTGGAAGAGGAAGATCGTCCTGATCTCCTGAAACAGCTGATCAAGCAGACGAATGACCATGAACATCACAACGACGAATCCGATGACGGTTGCCCAGTGCGCCATGTCCTCTTTCCCCATCTGTTTCAGAACCGTATGAATCATCGCGGTGATGATTCCGATACCGGCGATTTGGAATATGGCGTTTATGTCGAAATTCATGAACGCACCTACTTACCTCAATAGATTAGGATGACGATCAGCGCGCCGCCGAGCACTCCCAGAGTTCGGCTGAGCTTCTCAAACCTCACCTGTTCCTCTCTTGCCGCCGCTTCCTCATGCTGCAGCTGCGATTTGGCCAGCTCCAGAAACTTGAGCTGATTGTCCCTGTCCGATACGCCGAGCGTGGAACCAAGCTCGATGAACGCTTCCTTCTCCGGCGCTTTCATCGCCGTCAGCCCCCAGTAACGATCGACCGTCTCCTGCCACACTTGCCGGACCGTCGCATTGCGCTCTCGCCCCAGCCGTTCCGCCGCCTCCTGAAACATGCGATCAAGCGGCCGCTGCATCTGTTGCGCCAGCTTGCCCAGCGCATCCGGCAGCGGCGTGCTCCCGTAGCCGATCTCCGTCGCCAGACGGTTCACCGCATGGATGAGCTGACGGATCTGCCTGGGGCGCTCCGCGTAAGCCTTCGCCCGATACAGGCCAATCATCGTCGACGCCCCGATGATCATGAGTGCACCGATCAGCTTGATCATCGCACCAGAGCCGCCTTGTCCGCCATCGGGTTGATCGGCCTGAGCTGGCCGTCATACACATGCTGCTGGCGTCTGCTTCCAGTGCCGGTGAGAACGACGTATCGGCTGAATGCCGAAGCCGCGAGCAGCGGTGCCAGATCCGGACGGCGTCTCACATCCTCGATATCCTTGCCGTGCGCAGTAGCCACCACGCGAATGCCGGCGTGCATCGCCTCCTGGATCGCCTCCGCATCCTGCTTCCTGCCTATCTCGTCCACGATGATCACCTGTGGAGACAACGAGCGAATCATCATCATCATGCCCTCCGCCTTTGGACAGGCGTCGAGCACATCGGTGCGGGGACCAACATCGAAGGTCGGCACGCCCTCCACGCTGGCGGCGATCTCCGAACGCTCGTCGACGATGCCCACCTTCACGCCTCTCCCTGGCCGCCTGCTGCCGCTCCAGGCTCCTTCGCTCAGGATGCGGGCGATGTCGCGGATCAGCGTGGTCTTGCCGCATAGCGGCGGAGAGACGACCAGCGTGTGATGGATCAGGCCCTGGGCAGGATCGATGAGCGAGCGGATGATCCGTTCCGCCGCGCCGCGCACTTCCCGCGCCAGGCGGATGTTGAATCCGGAGATATCCCTCAGCAGCCTGACTTGTCCCCGATCGAGGACCGCCCTGCCGGCTATGCCGACCCGGTGTCCGCCGCGAACGGTGATGTAGCCGCGGCGCAGCTCCTCTTCGAAGGAGTAGAGCGAATGATTGGTCAGGATATCCAGCAGCTTCAGACAGTCATCCCTGTCCGGCCTGTAGGCCTCATCCGCGGACAACGTCAGTCCGCCCGCAGCCGTCACGAACGCATATTGCCCTCCATAGACCACCTCCAACGGCCGACTCTCGCGGATGCGCAGCTCCTCCAGCAGATCAAGCGCGGACCTGTCCAGGCGGGAGACGATGCGGGACAATCGTTCGGGCAGCAGATGTTCTATGGCAGCCGGCATGTGGATCGCCTCCTTTCGCGGCTTCTGATACCTCATATGTATGCTTGGACGACATATTTATGCGTGCATGTCCGGGCAAAATCATCTTTTGAAGATCCCGATGAACAGGCAGGTGAGCCCTGCCGCGATCCACAGCAGCTTGCTGTACGACATCCTGTCCGCGATCCCGATCAGCCCCAGCGCGGTTGTGGTGATCAGGACGAACGGGCCGACCGCGGCCAGCATCGAATTGACGATCAGCGCCTTCTCCACCGAGTTCAGCCGATACATGATCAGGGCCGCCGTGATCTCCAGCGTGCCCGAGATCATGCGCAGCAGCACCATGCCCAAGAGGAATTTGCTCATATCGCTTTCTCCCAACCTTCCGAATGGCTTGTATCTCCACTCTATGCGGGCCTGGCCCAAATTATCCTGGGCACCTCCCCAGAATGCCTCGCATATATTGCCAACATAGCTCATACAATCTATTCAAAGTTAGGGGACGTAGATTATGGAGAACGTTCAGGAGACGAACTGGGAGACGGCGCTTGCCGATCCATCCGGCCGCAGGCTCGCCAAGCCTCGCCGCGCAGGAATGACGATGGTGATCGACAAGGGGCTTGGACTCACCGCCTTTCGCGACATGCTGCTGGCATCCGGGCCCTACATCGATGTGATCAAGCTCGGATTTGGCACTTCTGCCCTGTATCCGAATCAGGTGCTGGCGGAGAAGATCCGGCTCTGCCGGGAGCATCGGATCACGATCATGCCGGGAGGAACCTTCCTGGAGATCGCGGAGCTGAAGGGCATGGCGGACGAATATCTGGAGACCTTGTGCCGCCTCGGCTTCACCGGAGTGGAGGTGTCGGACGGGACGATCCGGATGAGCCATGAGCGGCGGGGCGAATTGATCGCAAGGGGCAGACAGCGGGGGTTGCGCGTATTCTCGGAATACGGCAAGAAGCTGTGGGGCTCGACCGTGGAGACGGAGGATCTGCTTCGCACGATCCGGGAGGATCTCGAGCATGGTTCGGAGATGATCACGATTGAGGGCAGAGAGTCCGGCAAGGGGGTCGGCATCTATGATGATCAGGGCAACTGCAAGCATGATCTGGTCGAGGAGATCCTCTCCGGCATCCCTGATCCGCAGGTTCTGCTCTGGGAAGCGCCGCTCAAGACCCAGCAGGCGGAGCTGATCACAAGACTCGGTCCGGCGGTGAACCTGGGCAACATCGCTCCCGAAGATGTCCTGTCGGTGGAGGCGTTGCGCCGCGGACTGAGATCCGATACGCTAATCCAGCTGGTCGTGCAGGACCAGCCTGATGAAGGAGATGTCGCAGATGTGTCACGTAGCCGTCATCCCGTCCGTCCAGGAAGCAGGCGCCGATAATCTCGTGGGCAAGACAGCCATCGTGATCGATGTGCTGCGCGCCACAAGCACGATGATCACGGCGCTGGCGAGTGGATGCGCCGGCATCATCCCGGTGGAGACGGTCTGTCAGGCCAGGGAATATCAAGCCGAAGGCATCCGCATCGGCGGAGAGCGCGGCGGCAGGAAGATCCCCGGCTTCGACTACGGCAACTCGCCCTTCGAATATATGACGCCGGAGCTTCAGGGCAAGATCGTCGTGATGACGACCACCAACGGCACGCGGGCGGTTCAGAAGGCGTCCCGGGCCAGCCATGTGATCGCGGCGGCCATGCTCAACGGGCGAGCGGCGGCCGCCCGCGCCCTGGCATTCAGGCGCGATATCGTCATCGTCTGTGCCGGGACGAAGGATCGTTTCTCTCTGGAGGACGGGTTATGCGCTGGCTACTTGATTCATGAGATCGAGCGGTTGACCGGCGAACTGCCGGAGTTGGACGATATGGGCCTGGCGATGCGCAGCGCCTATCTCCAGGTGCGGGAACGAATCGCGGAGGCGATCCTCTCCTCCCGGAACGGCAAGCGGCTCGCCAGAGCCGGACTCCAGGAAGAGGTGATGTACTGCTCCCGAACGAACGCGGTGGAGGTCGTTCCGGTGCTTGAAGGAAATATGCTGATCGCGGATGTTCTAAAGCCGCAGTTGCTCCCATAACATGAATTGAACGGATTATGGGACAGGGGTCACCGGCATGTATGGAGAATTTTTGTTGCTTGCGCTCATCATCATAGGCCTGCTTGGACGATCGCCGATCATCACCACCGCGGCTTGCATCCTGCTGATCATCAAGCTGATTCATCTGGAGCGCTTCCTGCCGACCATCGAGCGCAGGGGGCTGGAGCTCGGACTGTTGTTTCTGACGCTCGCCGTGCTGGTGCCCTTTGCTACGGAGAAGATCCACTATCGCGACGTGCTTCAGATCTTCACCTCCTGGCAGGGGATATTGGCGCTGGTCGGCGGAGCTGTCGCCACGTATATGAATGCCAAAGGTCTGGAAACATTAAAAATAGACCCACAATTGATTGTGGGTCTTGTTATCGGTTCGATATTCGGCATCATCTTCATGCGCGGCATCCCCGTCGGCCCGCTGATGGCGGCGGGCATCACCGCATTGCTGATCAAAATCTTCAGCCTGCTGATCGGCAAATAGCCTGATCGCCAGCTGGATGCCAGTTGATTAACGGCGAACCTGCGGTCCTCCGATGAAGGCCGTCGAATTGCTGTCCAGGCCATAGGCAGAATGCAGCGCCAGAATAACCTCCGTCAGATGGGCAACGTCGATCACACAGGATACCTTGATCTCGGACGTCGATACCATCTTGATATTCACGCCTTGCTGCGAGATGACCTCGAACATCTTCGCGGCAACGCCCGGGTTGCTCACCATGCCTGCGCCGACGATCGAAACCTTGACGAGATTCGTCTCCGACGTAATCTCGCGGTACGGCACCTCATCGCGGATCCCTTCGATCACGCTCTTCGCGCGATCCACATCGTCGAGGCTGACGGTAAAGGAGAAATCCGCCGTTCCGTTGTACACGCCGCTCTGCACGATGATGTCCACGTCGATGTTGGCGTTCGCGAGCGCCGTGAATACCTTCGCGAGAATGCCGGGCACGTCCTGCACGCCCTGGATGCTGATCCTGGCCACATTCTTGTCGTAAGCGATGCCGCGCACCACGATCCCTTGCTCCATCGCTGCTTCCTCCTTCACTAACGTCCCTTCGTTGTGATTAAAGCTGGACCGGACAACCAGATTCACATTGTATTGCTTGGCGTATTCCACCGCGCGCGGGTGCAGCACGGCAGCGCCGAGATTCGCCAGCTCGAGCATCTCGTCATAGGAGATCGCATCAAGCTTGCGCGCATGCTTCACGATGCGCGGGTCGGTCGAATAGACGCCGTCGACATCGGTATAGATCTCGCACAGATCCGCCTTGATGGCGGCCGCCAGCGCCACGGCCGTCGTGTCGGATCCGCCGCGGCCAAGCGTCGTGATCTGGCCTTCCTCGGTCATTCCCTGGAAGCCAGCGACGATGACGACATGATCCTGTTGCAGCGATTCCAGGATTCGCTTCGGCTTGATATCCTTGATCCTGGCCTTGCCGTGATTGTCGTCGGTGATCATCCCGACCTGCCACCCGGTGTAGGACACGGCGGAGACGCCAAGCTGCTGCACCGCCATCGACAGCAGCGCCACCGACACCTGCTCGCCGGTCGTCAGCAGCATATCCATCTCGCGCGCCGATGGCCGATCGGTGATCTGCTTCGCCAGGTCGATCAGATCGTCCGTTGTATCGCCCATGGCGGATACAACGACAACCACCTGATGGCCCTCCTGCTTCTTCTCCACGATACGCTGCGCAACCCTCTTCATCCGCTCCGCATCGCCGACGGAACTTCCGCCGAATTTCATGACTACCAGAGCCAAGTCCCTCACTCCCCTGCCTGCTTGTTAATATGTTCAGTCTTGTTCGCCAGTCTGATCAAGCCCGGGACAGGTACTTGCCGTCACGCGTATCGATGGACAAGATATCGCCTTCGTTGATGAACAGAGGCACCTGAACATTCAGGCCGGTTTCGAGCTTCGCGTTCTTTGTTGCGCCGGTAGCCGTGTTGCCCTTGATGCCAGGCTCGGTCTCGACGACGCGCAGCTCGACGCTGTTCGGCAGCTGGATGCCGATGATCTCGCCCTGGTAAGAGGCGATCTGCACGTTCATGTTCTCAACCAGGAAATTGAGCTCCCATTCGATCTGGCTCTTGTGCAGCGTGATCTGATCGTAGGTCTCGGTGTCCATGAACGTATATTCGTCGCCGCTGTTGTACAGATACTGCATCGTTCTGTTCTCGACATGCGCGCGATCGACTTCTTCACCGGCGCGGAAGGTTTTCTCCACGATGTTGCCGTTGCGCAGGTTCTTCAGCTTGGAACGGACGAAAGCAGCGCCCTTGCCCGGTTTCACATGCTGGAAGTCCAGTACGGTGTAGATGTCCCCCTCGTATTCAATCGTGAGTCCTGTTCTGAAATCATTAACTGATACCACAAGATTCCCTCCTGATCTGAATCCATGAAATAAGGATGATAATATAAATGAAGCAAACGCGGGTCAGTTTAACACTTCCAGCTGCTTGCTTGATTTCGTGAGTCTGCGGACGCCTGTTTCCGTCACGACCACATCGTCCTCGATGCGAACGCCGCCGAATCCCGGGATGTAGATGCCCGGTTCCACCGTCACGATCATGCCCGGTTCCAGCACATACTCGCCGGTCCTGGACAACCGCGGCTCCTCATGGATCTCCATGCCAAGGCCATGACCCAGTCCATGTCCGAAGTGTTCTCCGTAACCGTAACGGGCGATCAGATCCCTCGCGATCGCATCGGCTTCCTTCCCGGTCATGCCGGGCCTGATCCGCTCGAGCGCGGTCAGCTGCGCTTCCAGCACGATGTCATAGATCTCGCGATGGCGGTCCGTCGGTTCTCCCAGAACGACCGTGCGCGTGATGTCGGAGCAATACCCGTTCATGTAGGCGCCGAAATCGAGCGTGACGAAATCCCCCTTCTCCAGCACCTTGTCCGTTGGTCCGCCATGCGGCAAGGAGGAGCGAACGCCCGATACGACGATCGTGGAGAATGACGTGCTGTCGGCGCCATTGGCGCGCATGTAGAACTCGAGCTCCAGCGCCACGTCTCTCTCCGTCATGCCCGGCTTGATGAAGCCCAGCATGTGCTCGTAGGTCCGATCCACCAGCTCGCAGGCGGTCTCGATGAGCTGCACCTCCTGCTCATCCTTCACCATGCGCAGCTGTTCGATCAGCTTGTCTGCCGCGACCAGCGTCACACCAAGCTTGCTCTGATACGATTGGTAAGAAGCGTAGCTCAGATCATGCTGCTCGAAGCCCAGCCTGGTCACACCCAGCTCCTTCAGGGTCGCTGCGATCGTCTCCGCCGGATCCGCCTGATGTTCGATCACGCGGAAGTCCTTCGCCTGCTGCGGAGCTTGCTCCCGATAACGGAAGTCGGTGAACAGGATCGCATCCTGCGGCGTTACGACCAGATAGCCGGAGGATCCGGTAAAGCCGGACAAGTATCGACGATTGACCGCATTGGTTACGAACAGCGCCTCCAGATCATGCTGCTCAAGCAGCTTCCGGAGTCGATCGACACGTTGTTTGCTCACCCTCTATCACCTGCCCAATTATGTAAGTTTGAATGATGCCCGTGTCATTGGCTCCGCTCGAGATAGCGCACGATCGCCTGCAAGCCAAGCTCGTAGCTGTGCGCTCCGAAGCCTGCGATCTGCCCGATCGCAACCGGCGCAATGACGGAATGGTGACGAAATTGTTCGCGCGCATGAATGTTCGACAGATGAACCTCGACGACTGGCAGGTTTACCGAGGATATGGCATCCCGCAAGGCGTAGCTGTAATGGGTAAACGCTCCGGGATTAAAGACGATCCCGTCGTACTTGCCGATCGCCGCGTGGATATGATCGATTAACACGCCTTCATGATTGGACTGCACGAAATCCACCTGGACGCCGAGATCCTCCGCCACATCGCGCAGCCTCTGCTCGATGCCGGCAAGCGTCTCGGTCCCGTATACGCCGGGTTCCCGCAGGCCAAGCAGATTCAGATTCGGTCCATTCATGATCAAGATGCGCTTCATCGCCGCAACCATCCTTCCGCTAACAAATCCATTATGACATT
This sequence comes from uncultured Paenibacillaceae bacterium, assembly GCA_937957685.1. Taxonomy (GTDB): domain Bacteria; phylum Bacillota; class Bacilli; order Paenibacillales; family DA-C8; genus Insulibacter. The sequence continues at coordinate 29,084 of CALGAO010000016.1, read as the reverse complement.
TTACCATAGCGGAGTGCAGTTTTAAAGAAAAAGTATTCATTTCAGCATATGCGGATCGCTGTTCCTGCTCTGTTCGTCGGTAAATTCAAAGTTGATGCTGAACCCGATAAATTCTCCCCACAGGACAAACAGGCAAAGCTCGGTCCAGAAGGAGTTGCGGTCCATCTCCCAGATCGGCTCCGTCATTCCGGTCGCAGGGCCTATCCACAGGAACAGCGCCGCCCACCAGACGAGTCCGTAGATGACGCCGGGCCAGGGGCCTTTCAGCTTGCGAAACAGGGCCGCATACAGCAGGGCAGACGCGATCGAGCCGACGATGATCCAGAACATGGAGACAACATAGCCCTGACGGGTGATCAGATACCCGCTTACATACCAGGTCTTCGCGAAGAATGCGGGCTCCACCTTCGTGAATTCAAAGGCATAGAAGAAAAGCTTGATGAGACCCCAGAACAGACCGGCGAAGAACCCGACGTTGGCGGAGAACGTCCAGGGATTGGTCCGATGCCTGCGCTGGCGGCGAAGTCCGGCGCCCTCTTGTTCCGTCGCTTGCATAGAGCTTGCTCCTCCTGTAACGATAGATTGAACAACCCTAGTATGCGACAAACGTGATGACGATAATCATCCGGGAGAGTTGCTTGCCTGGCGAAGCTTCGCTATGATGGAAAATAGATTGATGGCGCGGCTGCCTCGCGGCGTTCCAGTCGATCGAAACCTGAACGGGAAGTGAACCTGACATGAAAGCGAGAAACCTGTGGACATTCATCCTGTTGATCCTGATCGCCATCGGAGCAGGATCGGTTCTGTGGCTCTCCCCGCAGACACTGATCATCCCCGGAATCGTCGTTGGCGTGGTGCTGCTCCTGTATTTCTTTCCGCCCCAGCGCTTTAGAGTGCGACAGGGCCGGGGCAGATCTTCAGCCTATCAACGCTCGTCCGTCTCCAGACAGGCTCCGGGAGCGAAGAAGGCCAGCGCGAAGAAACGGCCCGTCCATCTGCGCGTCATCGAGGGCAGCAAGAAGGACGACGATGAGGAACCTCCCCTCTACCACTGACAGGCAGGGGGAGGTTCCTGTTATTTTCTTGACGCGCCATTCACGCACAGATCCTGGAATTTGGCCAGATATTCCGCGTAGGACCATTTGTCGAAAAATTCTTCCGCCGCCTTCCGTCCGGACTCATACAGCTCCAGGCTCTGCTCGCGGGTCAGATCGAACTGCACGGTGCCAACGGCGGAGGCGTCGATCTTGATCGTGCGGAAGCGGTACTCCTTCTCGATATACCGTTCATCATGCGCCCCCATCATCGTGGAGAACAGGGCCTGCAGCATCGTGATCGGGCCGTGAATCTCATTCCTCGTGTGCGGATGCTTCCCCACCAGCTGGTAACCGATCGTCGGGATCAGCTTCTCCCCTCCTTTCTTGATCATCTCATTGTCGAAGATCCACATCGGGAAGTTGCTGAGAACGCCTCCATCGACGAAGACGTTCTTCTTCAGGAGGACGGGATCGAAGAAGAACGGAATGCTGATGCTCATCCGGACAGCCCGCGCCACCTCGAACGTCTCGGGGTCGATCCCGTAATCGCGCAGGTCATCCGGCAGCACGACCATCTTGCCATTGGTGAGATCCGAGGCGATGATGTAGAGCGAGTCGGGCGGAAGATCCCTGAAGGTTCTGACGCCTTTCTCAAGCAGCTTCCTGCGGATCCACGTCTCCAGCGCATCCCCGGAGTAGATCCCCTTTTTCAACAGCAGCCTGAACGCCGGACCGATGACCGGCACCTGGTGGATCAGCGTCTTCTGCAGAAATTCATGAAACGGGGTTCCCAGGATGATCTCCTTCATCTCTTCATGCGTGTATCCGGCTGCCAGGAATGAGGCGACAATCGAGCCCGAAGACGTGCCGGCCAGGCGGTGAAAGACGAATCCCCTCTGCCGGGTCACCGCGATCGCGCCGACAAAAGCAATCCCCTTCACACCGCCGCCCTGGAACACCGCATTGATGCGCATTGCCATCCCGCCTTCCGCACAATCAGTTCATGTCAGAACAATCGATTGTATGCGGCTGGCGCCTGTCCTTATGCCTGTATGGAACCGGGATCGCGCGTGATTTGACCATAAGAGAACGAAGGAGGCTGTGATCAGGTGAATCCCTGCACAGCCCCCTCTCATCTGACTCAAGAGTCCGTTTCCATTTCATTTTTGATCGCCTGCAGGTCTTTCAGACGCTGCGGGTCGCGATTGAAATATTCGACCAGCGACTCGATGCAGGTGATCGAATCCCAGCTTAGATGATGCTCGATGCCTTCCACATCCTTGTAGATGTGCTCTTCCCGAACGCCGATGATCCTCAGGAAATCTTCGAGGAGCTGGTGCCGGTCCACAAGACGCTTGCCGACCTTCTTGCCCTTGGGCGTCAGCATCAGGCCACGGTATTTCTCGTAGACGAGATAATTGTCCTTGTCGAGCTTCTGTATCATCTTCGTCACACTCGAAGGGTGGACTTCCAGACCCTCAGCAATGTCGGAAACGCGGGCGTACCCCTTCTCATCTATCAGCTGATAGATGCGCTCCAGATAATCTTCCATGCTGGGTGTCGCCATACGTATGCCCTCCCTTCAAACTTTTTGATAACAAGATGATACACTTTTCCCGCCGTCAATCGCAAGACTTGACTTGAGAATCGGGCCAGGGAGCGGGATTCAGAACATCAGCCAATCAGGCGTGATCGACGTGAGCCAGGCGGTGATCTTGGTCATCTGTCCAAGATACAGCAGGACGCCCAGCAGAACCATGACTCCGCCGCCCGCCTTCATCAGCGCATTCGAATATCGGAGCAGGACGCGGGTCGAACCGAGGAAGAAGGCCATGATGAAGAAAGGTACGGCGAAGCCGATCGTATAAGCGGTGATCATCGTGAGCCAGAGCCCCTTCTCCGTGGCCGAGATGGCGATGATCGCGGAGAGGATCGGACCGATGCAGGGCGACCAGCCGGCAGCGAAGCCGACGCCGACCAGGAATGAGCCGACATAGCCGAACGGCTTGCGGAATTGCAGCTTGCGCTCGCGCATCAGAAATTGCGGACGGAAGATCCCCAGCATGAACAGGCCGAACACCACCATCAGGATGCCGGCGATCTGGCTGATCAGGTCGCGCTGGTCATAGAACAGGTCGGCCAGGATGCCGGCTGCCGCTCCCAGCGTATAGAAAATGACCGAGAAGCCGAGGATGAAGGCCAGCGTATGGGAGACGAGCCGACGACGCACTTCCCTGGTGCCGGCCTCCGACTTGAGCTGCGAGACCGATACGCCTGTGATATAGGACAGATAGGATGGATACAGCGGCAGGCAGCAAGGCGAGATGAAGGACAGGAAGCCGGCCGCAAGCGCAATCCATACATTGAGCTCCATGTTATCGCGTCAATCCTTTCTTCACTGCTATCGTGCCGATCAACATGACGATCAGGAGCAGGACGATCGTTCCGCTCGGCGCCCAGCTCCAGAGGCTGGCCGCGACGATGCCGACGATGACCGCGATCTCCGAATACAGGACAGACAGCCATACCGAATGCCGGAAGTTTCGCGCGATGATCATGCTCGAGGCGACGGGTACGGTGATCAGCGCGGAGACGAGCAAGGCGCCGACAAGCTTGATCGCGGCGCTGATCGTGAGCGCCGTCAGCAAGGTGATGAGCAGGTTATACGCCCGATGCGGCAACCCGTTCACGCGCGCCGCGTCCTCATCGAAGGTCAGCAGGAACAATTCCTTGAAATTGAGGCCGACGAACAGCAGGACGATCAGCGTCACGCCGCCGACGAGCAGAAGATCCGCCATATCCAGCGTATAGATGCTGCCGAACAGATAGCCGGTGACATTCATCGTTCCCTTGCCCATCGTGATGAAGATGGAAGCCAGCGCAACGCCGCCGGACATCATGATGGCGATCGACAATTCCGCATAGGCTCGGTACATCGTGCGCAGCTGCTCGATGGCGAAGGCGGCGATGACGGCGAAGATGACCCCGATGCCCTGCGGCGACAGGCCGACGAGGAAGCCGAGGGCCACGCCGGCGATGGAGACGTGGGACAGCGTGTCGCCGATCATCGACAGGCGGCGGTACACGAGGAAGGCGCCGACGAGCGGCGACATCAGTCCGATCAGGATGCCGCCGACCAGCGCCTTCTGGAAGAACGGGTAGGTGAAGATATCCAGCAGTGCCGTCATGCTCACGACTCCCTCTTCCTTGCCGCTGCCAGCAGCGGTTCCTCATCGTTCCCGGCTTCGGCCTGGCCGGATCTGCTCATGCGCTCCGTCTCAGATCCTGCTGGATCAGCGCTCGCGTTGCTTGCCGGATCACGCTTCCTGTCTGCTTGCCCTGAGCCGGAAGGAGCCAGCTCATTCCCTCCGCACACTCCTTCTGCCTGTTCGCCTGCTCCGCTCACTGCGCCCGACCGCTCGATTGATCCTGCTGGCGCTGCATCTGTCCGGATCGGCTCATTCCCTCCGGACGCTCCTTCCGCCCGCTTGCCGGCTCCGCTCACTGCGCCCGACTGCTCGGCTGACCCTGCTGGCGCCTGATCGGGCCGCTCTCCCTGACTCGCTCTCAGATGCTGCAGGCTGTGGATCATGTCCGTACCGCTGCACGGGTTGCCGTGCGAATGGCGGATGTACAGGCTCAGCCGCTGATTGATCTTCAGCGGATCATGGCCGAGATAGTCGCGCATCATCTGCAGCTCATGGGAGACCATGAGGATCGTGATGTTGTGATGCTGATGCATATGTTTGAGGATGTGGAAGAAGCTTGTCTGCGTCGCTTCGTCCACGCCGGTAAACGGCTCATCGAGGATGAGCAGCTCCGGGTTGTTGATGATCGCCCTGGCTAGGAAGACGCGCTGCTGCTGGCCCCCGGACAGCTGACCGATGCGCTTGTCCGCCAGTTGCTCGATGCCGAGCGCAAGCATCGCTTCATCCGCCTTGCGATGATCCGCTGCGGTCAGCCGCTTCAGCCAGCGCTTGCGCGTGTACAGGCCGGAGAGCACGACTTCGCGCACCGAGGCCGGAAATTGCGGATTCAGCCCGTGCTTCTGCGGCACGTAGCCGATCCGGTCCCAATCGCGGAACTGCCTGATCGGCTCGCCGAACAGCCGGATGTCACCGGATACGGGCTTCAGAAGTCCAACGATCATGCGCAGCAGCGTCGTCTTGCCCGCTCCGTTGGCTCCGATCAGCCCGGCGAAATCCCGTTGCTTCACGCTGACATTCAGGTTGCTCAGCACCTGATCGCCATCATATGCGAAAGATACGTCTCGTAGTTCTATGACCGGTTCGTGGCAGTCATCCACTGCGTGCATAAGATTGCTCCTTCACCATGCCAGAAATGGCAGGTCTTTATCATAATCGTATATAAACTACTCTTGCAGGGCAAGTTCGAGGCTGGCCAAATTGTGTCTCATTAATGACAAATAATCCTCACCGCTTGCTTCCTGTTCCTTCGTCAAGCCTTCGATCGGATTCAGGGTCAGGATCCCGATCCCGAGGTCGCGCGCCAGCGTCTCCGCGAGCTTCGGCGAAGCCAGTTCCTCCAGCAGCAGATAACGAACCCCATGATCCCGAATAAAGTCCGATATTTCCTTGATCGCCTGCGAGGTCGGCTCCGCCTCGGTGGACAGTCCCATCACCGACAGTTGGGTCAATCCATAATCCCGCGCCAGATAGGCAAACGCCCGGTGCGAGGTGACGAACTCACGGCGCGCCCCCCGTTCCACCATCTGCGCAAACTGCTCATGCAGCTGCATGAGTTCGCTCCGCAGCTTCTCGTAGTTCGCTTCGTAATCCGCGCGATTGTCCGGATCAACCGCGATCAGCCCGTCCTTGATGTTGCCGGCCATCGTGATCGCGTTCAGCAGACTGAGCCAGGTATGCGGGTCGTAGTCGCCGTGGTCATGGTCATGGCCATCCCCGATCGCGTGCCCGTCACTGGAGTGATCATGCTCATGGTCATGATCATCCGTTGACGACTCTTCCTCCACCGAATCCGTGTCCGATACAGAGATGAGAGTCAGGCCTTCGCTCGCCTTGACGACATGCGGTTTCTTGCCGCTGTTGATGCTGGCGAGCATATCCTCAACCCACCAATCATCGAAGCCCGCTCCATTGTACACAAACAATTGGCCTTTCGTCAGATTGACCAGATCCTGGCTCTTCGGCGACCAGTCATGCGGATCGACCCCCGCCGGGATCATATTGATCACTTGCACATGATCCCCGCCGATTTCCCGGGCCAGGTCATACAACGGATAGAAACTGGTCAGCACATTGATCTTGTCTTCGGAAAATTGCGCTTTGCTGCCGCATCCGGAAGTAACCGCAACGATCAGCAGGATGATCATCCATGTTCGCATGATGGTTCGAGTGATGGTTCGACTCATGTTGATTGCTCCTTCGAAGTATGTAAATAGTAATTTTTATGATTTTCTCCCGAGAGTATAAGACAGATTGATTCCTTCTGTCAACTAAATCATAAAAATTACAATTAAGCCTCAACACCATCATGTATATTCCGGGTTACCGGTTCTATGCCCGCAACATGTTGAACAGATCCTGGGGCTGAGAGACGATTTTTTCTTCTCTCATGCCGAATCGTCTGGCGTTCCCTGACTAGCTTTATCGTTAACGTTTTACCGATAAGGGTATACGTCCCTTCAACAAGCCGGAGGGAGTGGAAGCAGTGGACCGCTACTCACACCGGTCGTTGGATGGGACATGGTGTACCCATCGCGGACAGGCCCGCTTGACGAGACAAGGCTGAGAGGAAAACTGACCCGTTTTCTTCTCAGCCTTGTGCAACGTGATTATTTGACGATCGCGCCGTTCGGCATGGAATCGGGGACGGTCGCCAGCGTCAGCTGTCCGTCCTTCGAGGCCGCCAGGATCATGCCTTGCGACAGCTCGCCGCGCAGCTTGACCGGCTTCAGATTCACGACGCAGATGACCTTGCGCCCGACGAGATCCTCCGGCTTGTAATGCTCGGCGATGCCCGAGACGACCTGCCGCTGCTCATAGCCGAGATCCAGCTGCAGCTTGAGGAGCCGGTCCGCCTTCGGGATCGGCTCCGCCGCGATCACCTGGGCGACGCGCAGCTCGACCTTGGCAAAGTCGTCGATCGAGATTTCGTCCTTGTGCTCGATCGGTGCGCTTGCGCCATCTCCCTTGCCCTGAGCCGCATTCGCATCAGCCGTGGCTGACTGGGCATCCGCAGCAGGAGCGGCCGCTCTTGTCATCGACTGCAGGATATACGCCCGTTCTTCCTCCAGATCGAGGCGAGGGAAGACCGGATCCCCTTTGGCCACCTTCTGACCGCCCATGAGACCAAACGTGCGAACGGTATCCCAGCCCGTCAGCTCACCTTCAACGATGCCGAGCTGCTGCCACATCTTCTGCGGCGTTCTGGTCATGAATGGCTGCAGCATGATCGAAGCGATGCGCAGCGATTCGGCCAGATGCGTCATCACCGATGCCAGCTCGCCGCGTTTCGCCTCGTCCTTCGCCAGCACCCACGGCTGGGTCAGATCGATGTATTTGTTCGAATGGCTGATGAATTTCCAGAGCGCCGTCAGGGCAACCGAGAACTCCATGCCATCCATCGCTTTCTCCACCTGCTCGACTGCCTCAGCCGCCGCTTTCCGCAGATCTTCGTCATAAGGCGTGACCGAGCCGGCATAGGCCGGAACCGTCCCATCGAAATACTTGTCAATCATCGCCACCGAGCGATTGAGCAGATTGCCAAGGTCATTGGCGAGATCGAAGTTGATCCGCTCGATGAATCCTTCCGGCGTAAAGGTGCCGTCGGCGCCAAAAGGAACCTCGCGCATCAGGAAGTAGCGGAAGGCGTCCAGGCCATAGCGATCGATCAGGTACACCGGATTGATCACGTTGCCCTTCGACTTCGACATCTTGCCTTCCAGCGTCAGCCACCAGCCGTGGCCGAACACCTTCTTCGGCAGCGGAAGCCCCAGCGCCATCAGCATGATCGGCCAATAGATCGTATGGAAGCGGACGATCTCCTTGCCGACGAGATGCACATCCGCTGGCCAGTAACGGCGATACTTGCTGTCGTCATTCGAGCCGTAGCCAAGTGCGGTGATGTAGTTGGACAGCGCATCAATCCAGACATAGACGACATGCTTCGGATTGCCCGGCACCTTGATCCCCCAGTCGAATGTCGTGCGGGATACGGCGAGATCCTCCAGGCCCGGTTTGATGAAGTTGTTGATCATTTCATTCTTGCGCGATTCCGGCTGGATGAAGTCGGGATTTTCCTCATAGTATTGGAGCAGGCGATCCACATATTTGCTCATGCGGAAGAAATAGCTCTCCTCCTTCACGAGCTCCACCGGACGGCCGCAGTCCGGACAGTTGCCGTTCACCAGCTGGCGCTCGAGGAAGAACGATTCACAAGGCGTGCAGTACCACCCTTCATAGGTACCGAGATAGATGTCTCCCTGATCCATGAGCTGTTTGAAAATCTTCTCGACGGAGCGCTTGTGACGGTCTTCCGTCGTGCGGATGAAGTCGTCATAGGTGATCTCCAGCTTCTCCCACAGTTCCTTGATGCCCGCGACGATGTCATCGACGAACTTCTGCGGCGTCTTGCCCTTCTCCGCCGCCTTGCGCTCGATCTTCTGCCCATGTTCATCGGTGCCGGTCAGGAAGTACACATCGTAGCCGCGCAGCCGCTTGTAGCGGGCCATCGCATCCGCGGCGACCGTGGTGTACGCATGTCCGATGTGCAGATTGTCGCTTGGGTAATAGATGGGGGTCGTCAGATAGAATGTTTTTCTTTCCTGAGACATAGCGGTTCCTCCATTTCTTCTTGAATGGTGGCTTGTTACGCGGTTGATCGGCAAAACAAAAAGCCCCCATCCCCCCTTGGGACGAGAGCTTCACTCACGCGGTACCACCCAACTTCCCCGCCGTCCTTGCGAACAGCGGGCTCAGCCTGCCTTGATGATCAAGGCAGATCCCCGTAACGCCGGTTAGCGTCGCATCCTCATCGGATGGGCCAGGCGCAAGTCCCGATCCAGACTCGAACGCGATTCCTCCAGGACCATCTTCCGCGCCGTTCCTGCACCGGTTCGCAGCTCCCCCGGCTCTCTGCGGCAAGCACGCAGCGCGTACTCATCCCTTCGTCGGATGCATATGTTCCGTTATGCACAATATACCGAATATCCCCATTCCAAGTCAAGCCGGGTCCGCGCCGCCTTGCGCTCAACTCTCCGCGTGTTCGTCCGGTTGTTCCGAAGCTTCCCTCCGCCTGCGCGGGTTGGGCGGAACCGGATCGAAGCCTCCCGGATGAAAGGGATGACAGCGCGCGATGCGCTTGACCGCCATCCATCCTCCTTGCAGCGCGCCGTATTCATCGATCGCCTGCAGAGCGTACTGCGAGCATGACGGATAGAAGCGGCAGGTAGGCGGCTTCAAGGGAGATATGAATTTGCGATAGAAGCGTATGGGCGCCTTCATGATCTTGCGCGCGATCACCACTTGTCCACCTCTTCCTGCAGTGCCGTCACCGTCTAAAGGCACAACGCGAATGACAGCTTACGGTAACAGATATTATATCAAAAAGTCCGGAAGGTTTCAGGCGCATGGGACGCACCGCCTTCCGACGCAATCAGATATATGCTGCTTCTGGCCTCCTCGACCGCATCCTTTCCCGCCACAAGCAGATTGCATCGGGTTACAGTCGTCTCGGTCCACCAGTTTTCGCCGATTCCCCCTGGGCATGGCGACTGAACCGATCAGACGCGCTGTCTCAGCAGTTGAGCAGGAAGGTGGCATTCCGCGGAGAAGATGATACAATAGGAAGTGTATCATTATTCTGATCCGATTACACCACATAAACAGAAAGGAGCAGAGAAACCGTGAAACTGTTCTCTCCTGTGACCATCGGGCAACTGTCGCTGAAGAACCGCATCGTCATGTCGCCGATGTGCATGTACTCATGCAAGGACGAAAGCGGACTCGTCAATGACTGGCATCGGGTCCACTACACTTCGCGCGCTGTTGGACAGATTGGCCTGATCATCGTTGAGGCTACCGCCGTCACGAAGCAAGGCAGAATCACCGTGCACGACCTTGGCATCTGGTCAGACGAGCATATCGCGGGTCTGAGCGAGCTGGTCAGACTGTCGCATGAGCATGGCGCCAGGATCGGCATCCAGCTCGCCCATGCCGGGCGCAAGTCGACAGACCACGGTCCGATCATCGCGCCGTCCGCGATCCGTTTCAACGAATCCTACAAGATGCCGCTCGAGATGAGCCTCGAGCAGATCCATGAGACCATCCGGGCCTTCAGGGATGGCGCGAGACGCGCCGCGGCTGCGGGCTTTGACGTGATCGAGATTCACGCCGCGCACGGTTACCTGATCAACCAGTTCCTCTCCCCGCTCACCAATCAGCGAACGGATGAATACGGCGGCGATCTGACGGGACGCTCCCGCTTCCTGTTTGACATCATCGAAGCCGTGAAGCAGGAATGGCAGGGGCCGCTGCTTGTTCGCGTGTCCGCTGAAGAGTATGCGCCGGGCGGACTCAGCGTCGAAGATCATGTGATCCTCGCCCGCAGGATGAAGGAGCATGGCGTCGACCTGATCGATGTCAGCTCTGGCGGAGTCGTGCCGGCAACGATCCATGCCTATCCCGGTTATCACGTCCCTTATTCGGAACGGATTCGCAAGGAAGCCGGCATCGCCACAGGAACGGTCGGACTGATCACCTCGCCGGAACACGCCGTCGATATCCTGGAGAATGAGCGTGCGGATCTTATCTTCCTGGGACGGGAACTGCTGCGTGACCCTTATTGGCCGCGCACCGCTGCCAGCAAATTGGGCATCAAAATAACCCCGCCCGAGCAGTACGAACGAGGTTGGATCTGAATAGCGACGATATGAAGCTGATTCCTGCATGGCCTACAGGATCAGCTTCAACTCGCTGTAACGGCTGATGGAAGCGAGCAGGTCTTCGTGCAGCGGCAGGACGAAATCCATCTGCCCGGTGTGAAAGATGCCGCTGCGATTGTGCATCGTCGAGCCAGCAACATGCAGCTTGTAATAGGGTATGCCTGCACCGAGCCGCACGACCTCTTCGCGCTCATCCCGGCGGCTGACATAACGGTAATCACGAAGCTTGCTTTCGTAAGGGATGATTGAAACGATCTTGCTGAGCGGTATATGATAATTAAGATGAGGCTTCTGAATAACGAGCTCCTCGGTGGTGACGGTCAGGCCGATGTTGCTCATCTTGTGGGAGATTTTCAATTCGCCGTTGAGCGACTTGATCTGGATAAAATCGTGATGCATGTCGATTCTCCTCGCTTTCGTTCAGGATCCAGGCGCATGCGGCAAAGCTGCCGTCCGGGTGGATGAGATCCGGTGCCCGACTCATCCGCTGCCAGGCTGATCGGGAACGGCAAGATGCGCGCACACGAGGCATCCTGCCATGGAAGTTGCGCCTGTACATGCGGCGGCCTGGAAGCGGGCTTCATCGCCAGCACAGCAGAATGCCGTCCATTCCCGGCTTCCTCCGACGGCGGGTTTCTCTTCTGCAACGCGGCCTGGATGCAGCCACGATACGGTCTGATCATAGCACAACAGGCGCGATTTGTCGATTCATGCGCTTTCCCGGGCAATTGGCGATCTCTTGCCAAAGAAGCCGTAATTTGATATTGTACAACTGCATTCATTACGCGATTCGGAAAGGAAATGAGAGCATGATCATCAAGCCTAAAGTTCGTGGTTTCATCTGCACGACCGCTCACCCCGTCGGCTGCGCGAAGCATGTTCAGGAGCAGATCGACTCCGTGAAGCAGCAGCCAGCCATCGATGGACCGAAGAATGTGCTGGTCATCGGCTCCTCCACCGGTTACGGACTGGCCTCGCGCATCGCCGCAGCCTTTGGCAGCCGCGCGGCCACGCTGGGCGTCTGCTTCGAAAAACCCGCTTCAGATACCCGCACCGCGACCGCCGGCTGGTACAACACGGCAGCCTTCGAGCGAGCCGCTCGCGCTGAAGGGCTCTATGCCAGGACGGTCAACGGCGACGCCTTCTCCCGTGAGATCAAGGAGCAGGTCATCGAGGCGATCCGCCAGGACCTCGGCCAGGTGGATCTGGTCGTATACAGCCTGGCTTCACCGCGCCGCACCCATCCGGTGACGGGCGAACAGTTCTCCTCAGTGCTCAAGCCGATCGGACGCACGTATACGAACAAGACCGTCGACATCCATACGGGCAAAGTCACGGACATCTCGCTGGAGCCCGCCACGGAGGAGGAAATTCGCGCGACGGTAGCGGTCATGGGCGGCGAGGACTGGGAGATGTGGATCGATGCGCTGCTTGAGGCGGGCGTGCTTGCGGATGGCGCCAAGACCGTCGCCTACTCCTACATCGGTCCGGAGATTACATACGCCGTCTATCGCGAAGGGACGATCGGCCGAGCCAAGGACGATCTGGAGCGAACAAGCCACCGCTTGAACGACAGGCTGGCCAGCCGAATCTCCGGTGAAGCCTACGTCTCCGTCAACAAGGCTCTCGTTACGCAATCCAGCGCCGCCATCCCGGTCGTGCCCCTGTATATCTCGCTGCTGTTCCGCGTGATGAAAGAGAAGGGCATCCACGAGAATACGATCGAACAGATCGTGCGGCTGTACAAGGATCGCCTGTATGTGAACGGAGCCACCCCTGTGGACGAGGAGCGCCGCATACGCATCGACGATCTGGAGATGCGCGAGGATGTGCAGCAGGAAGTGGAGAAACTCTGGCATCAGGTTACGACGGACAACCTGGAGAGCATCAGCGACATCGCCGGATACCGCGAGGAGTTCTACAAGCTGTTCGGCTTCGGATATGACTCGATCGACTATGATGCGGACGTTGATCCGAACGTTGAACTGTAATCCAAACCCATAAGCCAGATAACAAGACAGCGGCATGCTTCATGCCGCTGTCTTGATCATTGGGCCTATTAGCCTGTCTTCACGTTCTGATCATCGAGATACGCATCCAGCGTCTGTTCGATGAAATCCAGCACCCTGTCGCTGGTGAAGCGCGACACCGACTGTCTGCACACCTCCGGTGAAGGCAAGGTCAGAGAGCCTGACAGGATGCGGCTGAGCATGCCGGCCAGAGCCAGCGCATCGCCTGGCCTGAACAGCCATCCGTTATGACCGTGCTGAACGATGTCCCGCGGGCCCGTCGGACAATCGCTGGAGATGACCGGGATGCCGCGGATCAATGCTTCAAGCAGGACGACGCAGTAAACCTCCCAGTCGGATGGCAGGATCAGGGCAGTGGCTTCGTTCACCGCATCCCAGGGAGACTCCCTGTACCCGACCCATTCGATGCGATCGGCGATGCCAAGCTTGATCGACAGATCCTTCAGCCGAATCTCGTCGCTTGAACCCGGCACCGGGCGGGAGTCTTCGATCAGCTTCAGCCTCCAGTTCCTGTTCGGCAACGCCGACAAGGCGCGAAACAGGACATCGATGCGCTTCTGAACGTTGTACAGCCGGCCGATATAGAGAAAGGTTGCTTTCCTGGCGCGCGGCACCGGACGGACATCCGACCCGGAGACCGGCAGATAGACCGTCTTCACCATCGCGCCAGGAGACATTTCCCTGATCTTCTCAGCCACGTCGGTGCTGACCGCCAGATGCGCATCCGCGTAGACGAGCTGCTCGAAATGGTTCCATCTGGTCCATGAGCCGCTTACCCCGCTGATGATCTTCGGTCTCCTCTCGAACGAGTTGACGGATGCTCTGGCCACTCCTGTACACAGCGGGGACAAGGTGATGATCACATCGGGCGCCGGCAGGTGACAAAGCGTATGCTGAAGGTCCAGGATCGCCTGGATAACCGGCTCATCCGAGCGATAGCGATCCTTCCTGTCGGCGCCGCAGATGATCGCATCCGGCATAGCTGCCGACTGGGCGTCGCTGCCCTGACTTTCATCCCTCATCACCAGCAATTTGCAGTCATGGCCGCGGGATTTCAACCCCTCTATGAGTTGCATCAGCGTCTTGTTCAGACCTTCTTCCTGATCCATTGCAGGGGAGTAGACGTATAAGATCAAGCATGAATTCCCACCTTTGTCCAGTGAAAGTAGTCAGTCAATATTTTTATTATACCATTATTTCCATGATCTGGAATACCAAATTGACCAAAAAAGCAGATTTCCCTTGTTGCATCATTTTCATAGACTCACATCACGATCCGTCAGGCATCCCGACATGACCTGCGCCCCAGGCCGAGCGGATCAGACAAGGCGGGGTGGCCCATATGTTCTATGTCTATATATTGGAATGCGCGGACCAGACTCTCTACACCGGTTACACCGTGAATCTGGACAAAAGGCTCAAGGAGCATAATCGGGGGACTGCCTCCAAATATACGAGGGCGCGACTGCCCGTTACCCTCGTTTATTCGGAGACATGCAGCAGCAAATCGGAAGCGATGCGCAGAGAAGCGGCGCTCAAGCGGTTGAGCCGGGCGGACAAGCTGGCCTTAATCGGCGACAGAAGATGAACGCCACTCCCTGATCGCCTGGGTCATCAGCGGCACCACCTCGAACAGGTCGCCGACGATGCCGTAATCGGCGACTTGAAAGATCGGCGCTTCGGGATCGATATTGATGGCGACGATGATGCGGGATTGGCTCATCCCCGCCAGATGCTGGATCGCTCCGCTGATGCCGCAGGCGATATAGAGCTCCGGCGTCACCACCTTGCCCGTCTGCCCGATCTGCAGCGCATAGTCGCAATACCCCGCGTCACAGGCTCCGCGCGAGGCTCCGACCGCGCCGCCCAGCGCATCGGCCAGCTCCTCCAGCACGCGGAAGCCTTCCCTGCTGCGAACGCCGCGCCCTCCGGAAACCACCACCCTCGCTTCCGTCAGCTCCACCTTGCCCGCGATCTTCCTGACCACCTCGCGAATGACCATGCGCAGCGGCAGAGCTGGCGCGTAGGGCAGCTCTTCGACAGGGGCGTCAGCCTCCACGGGGAGCGCGGCGGGGATGTTGTTCACGCGAACCGATACGATGAACCGGTCCTTCAGCACCTCCTTCTGTTCAAACGCCTTGCCGGCGTAGATCGGCCTGATGAATCGCACCTGCTCCCCGTCCCGCGTGATCTCCGTGACGTCTGACACCAGCCCCCAGCCCAGCCGCGCCGCAAGGCGAGGCGCCAGATCTCTGCCCAGCGCCGTGTGGCCCGTGATGATCACATCCGCACCGCATGTGTCTGCGATGCGCTGGACGGCGTCCGCATACAGTTCCGCATGATAATGCGCGAGATCAGGATGATCGATGGCGATCACCCGCTCCACATCGTAAGCAGCCAGCTTCCTGGAGGCGACGGATACGCCATGGCCCAATACCGCGTAGACATAACGATCCCCCGGCCCCCCTATCCGCTTCGCCGCCTGCAGGGCCTCTCCGGATATCTGGCGCAGCCTGCCGTCCCTGTGCTCCGCGATGATCAGAAATGTTCGGCTCAACATCCCTCAGCCCCTTTCCTCAGATGACTCTGTCATCCTGGTGAAGATGACGAAGGAGCGCCTGCACCTGCTCCCTCGGCTCGCCCGCCAGGATGCGGCCCGTGCGCCGGGCGGCAGGCAGCGAGAGCGAGATCCTGAGCACCTCCGGAGCGAGGTCTTCCGGCGTCAGACCCAGCTCCTCCGGCGTCAGGCGGTGCAGCGGCTTCCGCTTCGCTCGCATGATGCCGGATAGCGAAGGATAACGCGGCTCATTCAATCCCTGCTGGGCGGTGATCAGCGCGGGCAAGGTCACCTCGACCCGCTCCACATCTCCTTCGGCGTCTCTCTCGCACAACGCCTTGTTGCCGCTCAGCGTCAGCTTCGTCACAGATCCCACATGCGGCAAGCGAAGCAGCTCGGCCACGCGGATCGCCACCTGCCCGGCGCCATTGTCCACAGAGAATAATCCCGCAAGCACCAGATCGACCTGCCTGCCGCCCAGATAAGCGGCGAGCGCGCGGGAGACACCATATTCGTCCGCGATATGCCGGTCGTCGATCCATACCGCCTCATCCGCCCCCATCGCCAGCGCCGTGCGCAGCGCCTCCGCGGCTCGCTCCGGGCCGACGGATACGGCATATACCGTGCCTCCTGACGCCTCGCGGATGCGAATGGCTTCCTCCAGCGCATATTCATCGTACGGATTCACGATGAACTTCGCCCCGTCTTCACGAATCATCCCGTCCTGCAGCACGATCTTCTCCTCGGTGTCAAACGTCTGCTTCAGCAGCACATAAAGATTCATCGACACATCTCCTCTTCCCCTTCGTGCAAAGATCGGCTTGCTGACTGCCGCTTCCGGACAGGGATCCTGCCATGGGATCCGCCTGTCCTGCGGCGCAGCTGCCAGTAATAATCCGTCAGCTGGCTGAATACTCATTCTTTACAAGTATAATCTGGCATTTCCTGAATATGCCCGCAGGCGGCACAGGTGATGGTTTGCCAATGCCAGAAATACCGGGAGGTCGATAGGATGAACAGGCCGCAGCATGCCATCAGAAGCGCTTGCGTGATCGGCTCGGGCGTGATGGGCGCGCAGATCGCGGCTCATCTGGCCAACGCGGGGCTGAATGTCCTGCTGCTCGACATCGTGCCGGATCAACTTGCAGAAGAAGAGATGAGGCGCGGACTGACGCTGGCCTCGAGCGCCGTTCGCAACCGGCTGGCGCTGGAAGCTCTGCGGCGCCTGGGAGAGACGGAACCCGCTTCGCTGTACGACGAAGCTTTCCTCACGCGCATCCGCGTCGGCAATATGGAGGATGATCTGCCGCTCATGCGCGAGGCGGACTGGATCATCGAAGCCGTAACGGAGAAGCTGGAGGTGAAGAAGCAGGTGCTCAGCCGCATCGAAGCCTGGCGCAGAGCGGATGCGATCGTCAGCACCAACACCTCCGGCATATCGATCGATGAGATGTCCTCCCACCTCAGCGAGTCATTCCGCGAGCATTTCCTGGGCACGCATTTCTTCAACCCGCCTCGCTACATGAAGCTGCTGGAGATCATCCCCGGCCAATGGACGAAACCCGGGATCATCCAGGCGATCGGCGAATATGCCGAACGCGCCCTGGGCAAGGGAGTCGTGATCGCGAAGGATACGCCGAACTTCATCGCCAACCGGATCGGCGCCTATGGCTTGCTCGTGACGCTGCGCGAGATGCTGGCTGCCGGCCTCACCGTGGACGAGGTGGACGCGATCACCGGACCTGCGATGGGCAGACCGCGCAGTGCGACGTTCCGCACGCTTGACCTCGTCGGTCTGGACACGTTCCTGCATGTCGCCGCCAACGTCAGGGAACGCGCGACGGATGAAGCCGAGCGAGCCCGCTTCACCGTCCCCGCCGTGCTGGAGGAGATGGTGAAGCGCGGCTGGCTGGGCGAGAAATCGGGCAAAGGGTTCTATCAGAAGGTGCGGACCGATCAAGGCAGCCGGATCCTGACTCTGAATCTGGACACGATGGAGTACGCGCCGTCGGTGAAGCCGACCTCCGCTTCCCTGGAAGCAGCGAAGCTCGCCAGCGGCACCGGCGGCAAACTGAAAGCGCTTCTCGCCGCCAACGACCGATACGGGCGCTTCGCGTGGAACGTACTCAGGGATACGCTGCTCTATGCGGCGGAAAAGGTCGGCGAGATCGCGGATTCCATCGCCGACATCGACCGTGCGATGAAGTGGGGCTTCAACTGGACGCTGGGACCATTTGAGACGTGGGATGCGATCGGCCTGATCCCGTCCGTTCAGCGCATGGAACGCGAGCAGGTGTCTGTCCCCCGCTGGGTTCGGGACTGGATCGACAGCGGGCATGACTCGTTCTATCAGGCATCGGGCGGCAAGCGCCACTATGTGATGCATGGCGCCTGGCACGAGGAGCGGCAGCCTCGCGGCTTCCTCTCCCTCCGCGCGCTGAAACAGCAGGGACGGATCCTCGCGGGCAATGACGGAGCCAGCCTGATCGACATCGGAGATGGCGTCGCCTGCCTGGAGCTCCACTCCCGGAACAACGCGATCGGCGGAGATATCCTGGAGATGATCCAGAGAAGCGTCGAGCTCGTGCAGCAGCATCATGAGGCGCTCGTCATCGCCAGCGAGGGACGACACTTCTGCGTCGGCGCCAATCTGATGCTGCTCCTCATGGAGGCCCAGGATGAGAACTGGGATGAGATCGAACGCATCATCCGCCTGTTCCAGGATACGATGATGCGGCTCAAATACTGTGAGAAACCGGTGGTCGCAGCGCCTTACAGCATGACGCTCGGCGGAGGTGTCGAACTGTGCATGGGAGCGAGCCGGGTATGCGCGGCGGCGGAGACCTACTGCGGCCTCGTGGAAACCGGCGTCGGCCTCATCCCTGCCGGAGGGGGGTGCAAGGAGCTCATCCTGCGGCTAAGCGCCGACCTGCCGGATGATCACGAAGGACCAGACATGCAGCCGTATGTGAATCGCATCTTCGAAACGATCGGCACGGCGAAGGTGTCGACCAGCGCGCATCACGCGAAGCGGCTGGGGCTGCTCAGGGAGCAGGACCGCATCATCATCAACCGCGATCTGCAGCTGCAGGAAGCGAAGCGGCTGGCATTGCAGCTGGCCGAAGCCGGCTATGCCCCGCCGGAGCGCCGCCGCATGCGCGTCGTTGGCCGCGACGGCAAGGCCGTGCTCAAGATGGGAGCCAGGCAGATGCGGCTTGGCGGGTACATCAGCGACCATGATCTGAAGATCGCCGACAAGCTGGCGCACGTGCTCTCCGGAGGCGATGTGCCGTATGGCACCCTCGTCAGCGAGCCATATATGCTCGACCTTGAGCGGGAAGCGTTCCTCAGCCTGTGCGGCGAGCCGAAGACGCAACAGCGCATGCAGCACATGCTCTCCACGGGCAAACCGCTGCGCAATTAACTCTGACGTTGTGAGGTGATGCGCATATGAGAGAAGCAGTCATCGTCTCGGCGGCGCGCACGGCGGTGGGCAAGGCGAAGTGGGGAAGCCTTGCGCATACGCGGGCGGAGGATCTTGGCAAGGCCGTGCTGAATGCCGTGATGGAGCGAGCTCCCGGTGTCGATCGGGCATCGATCGATGACATCATCATCGGCTGCGCCATGCCCGAAGGCGAGCAAGGGCTGAACTTCGCCCGGATCATGGCGCTCTACGCCGGTTTCCCCGTCACGGTGCCCGCGATAACGATCAACCGCTTCTGCTCGTCCGGCTTGCAGGCCATCGCTTACGCGGCCGAACGGATCATGGTTGGCGCGGCGGAGGCGATCATCGCGGGCGGGGTGGAGAGCATGAGCCACGTGCCGATGAGCGGCTTCAAGCCTTCCCCCCATCCGGACATCGTCGATGCCATGCCGGAAGTGTACATGGGCATGGGACTGACGGCGGAGAACGTGGCGCAGCGGTTCGCGATCTCCCGCGAGGATCAGGACCTGTTCGCCCTCTCCAGCCACCGCAAGGCGGCAGCGGCGCAGGCGGCCGGGAAGTTCACGGAGGAGATCGTGCCGCTTAAGGTCGTGCGAACCGTGTTCGACGAGCAGGATCGGCGCACGGAGCACGGCTTCACCTTCGCGCATGACGAAGGCGTCCGCACCGACACGTCCCTCGAAGCGCTGGCCGCGCTGAAGCCTGCGTTCAAGCTCGGCGGCACCGTCACCGCCGGCAATTCCTCGCAGATGAGCGATGGCGCAGCCGCTGTTCTCGTCATGAGCAGGCAGCGAGCCGAGGAGCTGGGGCTCGAGCCGCTCGCCACATACCGCTCCTACGCGCTCGCTGGCGTGGAGCCGGAGATCATGGGCGCAGGACCGGTGGAGGCGATCCCCCGGGCGCTCAGGATGGCCGGCATGACGATCGGTGACGTGGACCTGTTTGAGATCAATGAGGCCTTCGCCTCCCAATGCGTGCACATCATCCGCCAGCTCGACCTCGACGAATCGATCGTCAACGTGAACGGCGGCGCCATCGCCCTTGGTCACCCGCTCGGCTGCACGGGCTGCAAGCTGACGGTGACGCTGCTGCACGAGCTGAGGCGGCGCGGCGGCGGAATCGGCGTCGTCTCGATGTGCATCGGCGGCGGCATGGGAGCCGCCGGCGTGTGGGAGGTGCATGCTCCGTAGCATGGCCCTGGCCTGATCCATCACACAACAAGAGGGGGAATATAGCTTGACACAGAAGGCAGACCGTAAGCCCGGCGGCAGCTTCATCATCGAGGACACGGACTGGCGATCGCTCGTTACGCCCGAGGATCTGACGGAGGAACAGCGAATGATCGGCGATGCGACCTCCCATTTTATCGAACACGATGTCCTGCCGCACGATGATGCGCTGGAGAAGCTCGACTACAACCTGACGGTCGATCTGCTGCGGCGGGCTGGTGAACTCGGCCTGCTCGGCGCGGATGTTCCGGAAGCCTATGGCGGACTGGGGCTGGATAAGGTCAGCACGACGCTGATCAGCGAGAAGCTGGCGAGAGGTTCCTCCTTCTCCCTGTCGCTCGGCGCCCATGTCGGCATCGGCACGCTGCCGATCGTTTACTTCGGAACGCCCGAGCAGAAGCGCCGCTATCTGCCGCAGCTGGCGAGCGGCGAACGGATCGCCGCCTATTGCCTGACCGAACCGTCCTCCGGCTCGGATGCGCTTGGCGCCAGGACAACGGCGAGGCTGACGGAGGATGGCGGCCATTATGTGCTGAGCGGGCAGAAACAGTTCATCACCAATGCCGGATTCGCCGATCTGTTCATCGTCTACGCCAAGGTGGACGGTGACAAGTTCAGCACCTTCATCGTCGAACGCGCCTGGGAAGGGGTGAGCATCGGACCGGAGGAGCGGAAAATGGGCATCAAGGGCTCATCGACATGCCCGCTCATCCTGGACAACGTGCGCGTTCCTGTGAGCAATCTGCTCTGGGAGGTCGGCAAGGGCCATCTGATCGCCTTCAACATCCTCAATATCGGCCGGTTCAAGCTGGCCGCCGGCTGTCTCGGAGCGTGCAAGGAAGCGATCTCGCTGGCCGCCTCCTACGCCAATGTGCGCAAGCAGTTCGGCAGGCCGATCTCCTTCTTCCCGCTTATCCAGCGCAAGCTGGCCGAGATGAACATCCGGACATACGCGCTTGAGAGCATGGTCTACCGAACAGCCGGCCTGATCGATGCCAGGCTGTCCGAGATCGACCTGGGCGATGCGGAAGCCGGCATGGCCGCAGCCCGGGCGATCTCGGAGTATGCGCTGGAATGCTCGATCAACAAGGTGTTCGGTTCGGAGGCGCTGGACTTCGTCGCCGATGAAGGCGTGCAGATCCACGGCGGATATGGCTACATCCAGGATTACAAGATCGAGCGCATCTACCGCGACTCCCGCATCAATCGCATCTTCGAAGGCACGAACGAGATCAATCGACTGCTCATCCCGGGCACGCTCCTGAAGCGGGCGATGAAGGGCGAGCTGCCGCTGCTCGAGAAGCTGCAGGCTCTGCAGTCCGAGCTGCTGACCATGATGCCGCCTGACCCACACCCGGAGCCGCTCGGCGAGGAGACCCATCTCCTGTCCATGGCCAAGAAGATCTTCCTGATGACGGGAGGGCTCGCGGTCCAGAAGCATCAGATGAACCTCGAGCAGGAACAGGAGATGCTGTCCGACCTGGCGGATATGATGATCCTCATCTATGCCGGCGAAAGCGCGCTGCTCAGGGCGAAGAAGCTGCGGGAAGGAGTCGATCCGTCACGCGCCGCGCTGGCTGAAACGATGGCGGAGGTGTACGTCCGCGAAGCGTTCTCACAGATCGAACAGCTCGCAAGACGTGTCCTGGCCTCCCTCGCGAGCGGGGATGAGCTGCGCACGCAGCTGTCGGTGCTCCGGAAGCTGACCCGTCACAACCCCATCGACCTGATCGCCAGGAAGCGCAGGATCGCCGGGCAGGTGCTCCGGACGGAAGGCTATGTGGTCTGAGGGTCTGGGCGGATACCGGCGAACAGGATTGGAGAAGAGCTCATGACCTGAAGGACAACAGGAGGATGAAATCATGCACAAACGATGGTTAGAGCATTACTCCGAAGGAGTGCCGGCTACCTATCCCTACCCGAGGCTGAATCTGGCGAAGCTGCTGATGGAGGCGGCAACGGAGTACCCGGAGCAGACGGCCGTTTACTTCTTCGGGAAGACACTCACCTACCGGGAACTCTGCGATGCCGCGATCCGTTTCGCGAATGCGCTGCGCGGCATGGGCATCGGCAAGGGCGACCGGGTGGCGATCATGCTGCCGAATTGCCCGCAAGCCATCATCGCTTATTACGGAGTTCTGATGATCGGGGCTATCGTCGTGCAGACGAACCCGCTTTATGTCGAACGTGAGATCGAGCAGCAGATGACTGACTCAGGAGCCGTCGCCATCGTCACCCTGGATCTGATGTTCAGGCGAGTGGCGAATGTCAAGGCGAACACGTCACTCAAATATATCATCGTAACCTCCATTCAGGACTATCTGCCCTTTCCGAAAAATCTGCTTTATCCGATCCTGGCGCGCAGAGACGGCAGCGACCTCAGCGTCACTTACGGACCGGGCGTGCTGAGGATGAAGGAGTTGCTGGAGCGCGCAAGCAGCGTTCCTCTCCTCTGCGAGGTGGACGCCGAGCGCGATCTCGCGCTGTTGCAATACACCGGAGGGACGACGGGCACGCCGAAGGGCTGCATGCTGACGCATTACAACCTGGTCGCCAATACGATCCAGTGCAGTCTGTGGCTGCAATGCAAGGAGAAAGCGACCGAACGCTATCTGGCCGCTCTCCCCTTCTTTCATGTTTTCGGCATGACCGTGCTGATGAATCTGTCGATCGCCACCGCAGGCGCCCTTTACCTTCTGCCGAAATTCCAGATCCATGATATCCTGAAGCTCATTCATAAGCACGAGCTGACGATCTTCCCAGGCGTCCCGACGATGTACAACGCGATCATCCATCATCCCCATCTTTCCCGCTATGACCTGTCTACCATCAAGGCATGTGTCAGCGGCGCCGCACCGCTGCCCGGAGAGGTTCAGTCACAATTCGAGCAATTGACGGGCGGGAAGCTGATTGAAGGCTACGGCTTGACCGAGGCCTCCCCCGTCACCCATGTCAACAATCTGTGGGGCAAGCGCAAGACCGGTTCCATCGGCATCCCGATCCCGGATACGGACGCCAAGGTCGTGGATCCGGAGAGCGGCGAGGAGCTGCCTCCCGGCGAGATCGGCGAACTGATCGTATCCGGTCCGCAGGTGATGCTCGGCTACTGGAACAAGCCGGAGGAGACCGCGCAGACCTTGCGCGATGGCTGGCTCTATACCGGGGATATGGCGAGGATGGATGAGGATGGTTTTTTCTACATCGTTGACCGCAAGAAGGACATCATCATCGCCAGCGGATTCAACATTTATCCGCGCGAGATAGAAGAAGTGCTCTACGAGCACCCCGCTGTCCAGGAAGCGGCAGTGGTTGGAGTGCCGGACGAATATCGCGGCGAGACCGTCAAGGCTTATGTTGTGTTAAAGCAGGGAGCCAGCGCCACGGTGCAGGAGCTGGATGAATGGTGTCGGGCGAGACTGGCGAAGTTCAAGGTGCCGCGGTCCTATGAGTTCCGCGACACGCTTCCCAAATCCATCATCGGCAAGGTGCTCCGTCGCAAGCTGCTGGAAGAGCAAAAGGAAGATGCCGGCGCGAAGTGACCGCTTCAGCCGGTATCTTCCTTTTGTCATCATTCAGCCCAGGGTCTCAAGCAGCCAGATGCGGTTCATCTCCACATCGATCACGTCGACGTGCTTGCTGAGAGCCGGGTACAGGGAGATGGTGCGTTCGTCGGGATCGAGGATGTACCAGCCGCGATCATGGATGCTGATGAGCAGCTTGCCGTCCTGTCCGGGGACCACATGCTTCAGCCAATG
Source organism: uncultured Paenibacillaceae bacterium (assembly GCA_937957685.1). Classification (GTDB taxonomy): domain Bacteria; phylum Bacillota; class Bacilli; order Paenibacillales; family DA-C8; genus Insulibacter. The sequence continues at coordinate 5,106 of CALGAO010000016.1, read as the reverse complement.
ATTGTCGGAGAAGAGTCCCAGATAGGCGTCGAACAGGATGTGGTACGTGTCCGATACCGGATGGTACAATGCCCATCTTTCCCTGATCGGCCCATCCTCGTCCTGTTCATTGTGAATGCCGGTGATGAGCAGGATCCTGCCGTCGCGCAGCGGGTGCATGGAATACTCGCCAGAAGCATGGGTTGACGTCAGCACGACTCGCTTCGCGGTCAGATCCTCCAGATCGGTCACATAGAGAACCGGCATATAACCGTCGTTGCCGGGTATCGGCTCATATCTCGTGTACACGATGTGCCGGCTGCTGGCAAAATAGATGCTCTGCGCGGTGCATCCGCCCTCCACACATTCGTGGGTGCCGAAGGATTCGAGGACAAGCGGTTCCTGATCCGTCAGATCATCGAGAACATAAAGATCATAGATAGAACTTCCGTCATTGGTCGTGTACCCCACTCCAATCGCCAGCTTGCCTGCTGTCGGTGAATGGCTGAGGGATACGATCCGCTCGTCAGGACGGGCATATGGCGTCTCCCAGACCGTCGTCAGCTCATCGCGGGAGACGCGATACGCCATCAGCGCACGATCCGTCGCATATGCGAGCAGATCGTCCTCGATCCATACCGGATCGTGGATCTCGTTCATCCCGAAGGACCGGATCATGTTGCCGAAGCGATCCCTGAGCTGGTACAAGTACACGCTGTAGGTGCCGTCGCTTCCCGCAAGACCGGTCAGGACGTAGCTGCCCTGAGGTGAGACGTCGATCAGGTCATACCTGGTAATCGTTGTGAAATAGGCTTCCTTCGTATTGGTCTCCAGATCAATGGCGCTGAAGCGTTCGGGTTCGGTTGGCTGGATGACGAATCTTTCGCGTGTGACCAGTCTGTATCCCTCTTCGGTCTGGATGCCATTGAGCGAGAAGCTGACCGGTTCCAGCATGTCATCATCGAACACCAGCGACAACCTGGCCTCCTGATCGTTGGTCCATTGCAACGACCAGGCAACCAGCGGATTGGTCCGCAGGTGCTCGTTCAATTTCTCATAGAGGCTGGTGCGATCAACCGGATGGTTGAATCGCATCGTCATCTGGTAGGTTTCGCCGTTCAGGACATAATAGGTTGCCTGATAGCCTTGCCGCAACAGCTCCGCGTACTCTTCCAGCGCGGGATCGGTGCGGGAGAAGACGGTGTAGGTGAACGGCTCCACATACCTGACCAGCACCTCCAGGATGTCCTCCTGATCCGGTGAGGCGAAACGGACGATGATGTCAGACTGCGGGGCATCGAACAGCTTGATGACGATCGGCAGTTCCTTGACATCGACGCTCACCTCGCCAAGCGCGAAGGGAATCCTTCTCCCGTCAGCCATGCGAATGACCGAGATGCCTTCCGCAAACCTCTCAAAATCATCCGCCGTGATCGAACGGTCGAGAGGGACGAAGAAGCTGATCTTCGCGGAGGGCGAATAGAAGAAAAGCTGCTCCGCGCTGTCGTAGAGCCAGGTTTTGTAGCCTTCCTCCTCGACCCGGATGCTCCCAGGCCGCGTCTTCAGGGAATGATAGATCAGCTCGGCGCCGCTCGCGGTCAGTCCATCGGTTGTGTGATTGCCGCCGTCCTCAGCTTCCCGGTTTCGCCATAGATCCATCTCGGAAGGGTCGAGGTTCAGGAGCCGGCTGATGCCGTCCATGGTCTCGATATCCGCCAGACTGATCACCGTGCTGCATTGGTTCAGCGTTCCTCCGAGCGCGGCATTCTTCATGATGAACGTATATCGCTGATCCTTCTGGAAGGGATACGGACATCGTTCGTCGACCGTATATTGAATGGATCTGACGATAATCTCGGCTCCCTTGAGGGTATGCTCCGGCTGAACGATGACGCGATAGGTGCCGTTCAGATTGCGCGATATGCGTGTGACGCGCCCGCTGTATATGCTGGTTGCGGCCTTGACTTCATCCTCCAGCACGATGCCGCCGCAGGTACAACCGCTTGCTGACCGGATGCGGGGGAGGTCATAGATGGTCATATTGAACCAGGCGATTGAACCGACGAGAACCACAACACCAAGTGCGGCGACCAGCAACCATTTGTAGATGTGCCAATATTTCACCCGCCAAGCCCCCTTTATCCCCCGACTTTCGACTGAATATCGCGACATTATGCCTGTGACAATTTCATTATAGCATGTATAAATAATGGGGGTAACTCGTCCAAAGTCTTGAATGGCCCGGCGATCAGGTGGGCTGTTGGGAGGATGTCACGGGAAGGGTCGGATGCAGGATCTCACAGGTTAAACTATCTTAGCCAGGCCATGGTCGGGCTGTCAGGTACGGTGGAGAATGTGGCCGAAGACGTTCATCTGTTATCCATGTATCCTGGGCTGAACGCAGACCCGTTATCCCTGCTTTCTGGCCTCCTCGCAATCCTTTTACCCTGTATCCCGGCCTGATCGCGGAACAGCTATCCCTGCTTTTCCTGGCCTGCTCGCAAACCAGTTATACCCGCTTCCTGGCTTCCTCACAGACGATGTGGACTGGAAGAGATGCAGGAGGCAAACAGAAACAGGCCATCCTGGCTGGTCAACAGATTGCTGCCCGCACTCAGATGGCCCACCGCAACTGCGGAGAACTTGAGCATGATGCGTTCTCCAGTTAACCCTGTTTCCTGGCCTCTCCGTAGACGATGTGGAATGGAACGCCGTGCTTGCGGGCTGCGGCTGCCACGTCATCATATTCCGGCGACGAGCGGATGACGGCTCCTTCCCTTAACGCTTGCTTGAGCCGAATCCTGCCGTAAGGCGTCTCCACCTCCACCCATCTGCGGCCAAGCGCCCGGCGCGACCATACGCTTCGCCTGACGCCGAAGGTCGAGGTCTCCGTGAACAGCACCGCTTCGCATGCGTCCGCCTGGTCGTGCCGGACCAGCACGGTGACGAGCGTGCCCGGGCGATTTTTCTTCATATATACAGGCGTATAATAGACATCCAGCGCTCCTGTGGCAAACAGCTGCTCCATCGCATAACCGAGCGCCTCTCCGCTGGTGTCGTCCAGCTGCGCCTCAAGGACGATGATCGTCTCCTCCATCTCCTGCTCCCCATGGACAGAAGCGGCCTGGTACTCTCCAGCTTCTTTGAGCAGGATCGCACGAAGGACGTTCGGATGCGCGAAGTCCTTGAACCCGGCCCCGTAACCGATGCGTTCAACCTGCATCGCGGGCAACGGGCCAAAGCCGCTGGCCAGAGCGCGCAGGATGCCCGCGCCGGTTGGCGTCGTCAGCTCCCCTTCGGCATTCAGGCCTGACAGCGGGATGCCCCGCAGGAGCTCGAGCGTAGCCGGCGCAGGGATCGGATACAGACCATGCGCCATCCTCATCCGCCCGTGGCCAACAGCCACCGGAGAAGCGATGATCCTGTCGATGCCGAGATGTTCCAGAGCCAGGCATACGCCGATGATATCGATGATCGAATCCATCGCGCCGACCTCATGGAAGTGCACCTGCTCCGGCGGCATCCCGTGGATCTTGCCCTCCGCTTCGGCGATCGCCTGGAAGATCGCGACGCTTCGCTCGATCACGCGAGGCGGAAGCTCGCTGCCTCTGATCATGGCGATGATGGTTGAGGCTTGGCGATGCTCGTGGTCATGATGGCCGTCCGCGTGATGATGCCCATGCGCTTGGTGATGATGGCCATCCGCATGATGATGCCCATGGTGATGGTCATGATGATCTTCCGCATGATGATGTCCATGATGATGGTCTTGATGGCCATCCGCATGATGATGCCCATGGTGATGATGGCCATCCGCATGATGATGCCCATGGTGATGATGGCTATCCGCATGATGATGCCCATGCGTATGGTCTTGATGGCCATCCGCGTGTAGATGTCCATGGTGATGGTCATGATGATCTTCCGCATGATGATGTCCATGATGATGGTCATGATGGCCATCCGCATGATGATGCCCATGCGTATGGTCATGATGGCCATCCGCATGTAGATGTCCATGGTGATGGTCATGATGATCTTCCGCATGATGATGTCCATGCGCATGGTGATGCGCATCATCATGCACGTGCTGATCTTGCCGGTGAATGGTCAGCTTCAGATACTTGGCCGAGATTCCCCGCTTGACGACCGGCACAACCTCCATCTCAAACGGATCGATCGGCAGCTTCTTCAGCTCGCCTGCGATGTACTCGGGATCCGCCCCGAGATCGATCAGGGCTGCCAGCGTCATGTCTCCGGCGATGCCGGAGAAGCAATCAAGATATAACGTTTTCGCCATGATGTGCCTCCCATACGAGCTGTTGGATCGACGCTGCGTAGTAGCCGGCTCCGAAGCCGTTGTCGATGTTGACCACCGTCACGCCTGCCGCGCATGAGGTCAGCATGGCAAGAAGCGGTGTTACGCCCTGCAGGTTAGCGCCGTATCCGACCGAGGTCGGTACCGCGATCACCGGACGGCGCACCATGCCGCCAACCACGCTGGGCAATGCTCCTTCCATACCGGCAACGGCGATCACCACGTTCGCCTGGCGGATTCGTTCACGCTGGGCGAGCAGACGATCAATGCCAGCCACGCCTACATCATAGATGCGGTCCACGGTGCAGCCCAGCCATTCCGCTGTCTCAGCCGCCTCCTCCGCTACGGGGATATCCGACGTGCCGCCGCTGAGCACGGCAACCACCCCGGGATAACGCCTGGGAGGTTCTCCGCAACGGATGATGCGCGATACAGGATTATAGATTGCCGCCGGAAAAGCGTTGCATATGGCTTCCGCCATATGCGTATCTGCCCGCGTAACGAGCGCTCTTCCGTGGTTGGCCATGAGGCTGGCGAAGATCGCCTTGGCCTGCTCGGCCGTCTTGCCCATGCCGAAGATCACTTCCGGCGCGCCGGTGCGCGCTTCACGGCCTATATCCACCTTGCTGAATCCGAGATCTTCAAAGCTCATGTCCGTTCTCCGTTCATTACTTTTCTACCGTAAGCCGATTTTTTCGGCTTACAGCATCACCGGCCGCTTCTTTTTCCGCTGTAAGCCGATTTTTTCGGCTTACAGCATCACCGGCCGCTTCTTTTTCCGCTGTAAGCCGATTTTTTCGGCTTACAGC
>CALGAO010000015.1 GCA_937957685.1 uncultured Paenibacillaceae bacterium | reverse complement strand
ACCGTTAAGCCCTCCAGCGCCGATGGTACTTGGACCGAAGGGTCCTGGGAGAGTAGGACGTTGCCAAGCCGTACATACAGAGACCCGCACTGAAAAGGTGCGGGTTTCTTCGTTATATACGGATATGGAAGGCAACGTACTCTCCGTTGGGGAGAGTATCTGAATCATTTATTGAAGTAAAGCAAGGGTGAGCGACCACGAATCAGAGGTGGATTCAGATGCCGACCTCGCAGCGGAGTCAGAGCAGCCCTGCTCGGTGCGGAAGGACGTTGCCAAGCCGTACATAAGACACCCTTGCTAGAACAGCTATTTAGGTGAAAATGGGGCATCTGGAAGAAATAAGGACGTATCGACTTCCGCTATTTGAGGAAGCAGCGGTTAAGCATCTGATTAGCGGATGCCGGATTTCCGCTATGCGAGCGTTGTGGCGGAACAGGCAACTGATGAACGGAAGTTCGACTAAGCAGTGGCAAGAGTGACAAGGCAGGATTTCATGCGAGCGTTGTGGCGGAACGACAGCTGATGAACGGAAGCTGGACTTCCGCTCACGTTGGCAAGGCTGAGGAATAGCGGAAGTTTGACTACCTTTGATGGATGGAGTAGCGTTGATCAGGCTGCGAATTTTGATGGAGCAGCGGCAACGCAACCGGATAGGCGCAAGCTTCTTATACATTTTGCGTGAGTTGCGGCAGGAGAGAGAACTGGCAGAAAGACACACCCGCTATAGGCGGATCCGGTCGATTCCGAGAATCACCAGTATGATTGCTGTTTCATAACATATACCAGGGATCCGACCTTATGAAGGACGAGAGAGGAACCTGGCAAGGACGATCAGTGATGCAACGATCGAGTCAACCAGGCAACCCATCGGATAAGAAGTACAAGCGACGAGGAACAAGCCAGACTTCAAATAGGTTGGAAGTTTAAGAGAGTCATATTTGTGACATACTTTAAAGAAAATAGGATGGTAAGGACGTGACGATTATGGAACAAGAAAAGGCGGGGGCTTGCATCATATGCGGCAGCGAAGATGTGCAGGGCATCCTGATATGCGGACAGCTGATCTGTGATCGCTGTGAGCGGGAGATGGTGCATACGAATGTGAAGGAAGAAAGATATCATTATTTTGTCGATCAGATGAAGAAGATATGGTATAAGATGAGTTCATAGCAATATTCGAGCAGTTACGGGATTCACGCGCTAAAGGAAGCCTTTCCTAACGATGGGAGAGGCTTATTTGATCAGGTTATCAATGAAGCGACTTTGTTACCCGAAAAGCAGGATCATATCAGAGGCTGCCGACGAAACCATGGTATAATGAACATACATGCACATTTGCACATGATGAGCGAGAACCAGTACGCCTGGTTGTCAGATGGATGCCCATCTGAGATGAAGCAGTCAGGCGGCAGGTCGTTCATCGCATGCATGGAAGAGGACTTCAAGCGTCTGACAGCGGATGATCCGGCTGTACGGCAGAACGCTTGTCGCAAGTCAGAGATCGAAAAAGGAGATTAGCAAGCTATGGAGTTTCAAGGAGGCGGCATATGGACAAGCATCGGGCTCCATTGTATGAACGATTAATCGAACACAGATCCAGGCGGGCAGCGAGCTTTCATGTGCCCGGCCACAAGAACGGTGCGACCATCCCGCAACCGGAGGGCCTGCAAGCCTTGATGGAGCTGGACTATACGGAGATCACCGGCCTGGACGACCTGCATCAGCCCGAGGGCGTGATCCGGGAAGCGGAGCTGCTGGCGGCCGAGTGTTATGGAGCGGATCGCACCTTCTTCCTCGTACAGGGGAGCACCCTCGGCAATCTGGCGATGATCCTCAGCGTATGCCGGCCCGGCGATCTGATCCTGGTGGACCGATTCGTTCACAAATCCGTCCTGAACGGCCTGATGCTGGCCCATGCGAGAGCTGTCTTCCTGACGCCCGTCTGGGATCCGTTAACCGGATATGCCGCAGGCATCGATATGGAGTCGTTTCGGGAGACCTTGCACAGGTACCCCGAGGCGAAGGCGGTCATGCTGACGCGCCCGAATTACTTCGGTTATGCTGCCGATCTGTCCGGCATTATCGATGAAGCGCATCGGGCGGGCCTGGCCGTGCTGGTCGACGAAGCGCACGGCGCGCATTTCGGGTTCCACGAGGCGGTCCCCGTCCCGGCGCTGAGCCTTGGAGCCGACGCGGTCGTCCAATCCACGCACAAGATGTTGTCGGCGCTGACGATGGGAGCGATGCTGCATGTCCAGGGCGGGCGCATCGACGCTGGCAGCATCGCCCGGACGATCCGCATGCTGCAGACGAGCAGTCCGTCCTATCCGATCATGGCAACGCTGGATGTGGCCAGGCGGCTTGTGCATACGCACGGCAGAGATCTGCTCGAGCAGGGTCTCGCAGCGGTAAGGCGGTTCGTCGATGCGATGGGCGAGATGCCCTGGTATGTGCTTCCCAATACGCTCCAGGGTTCGCGGGATGACGATGCGGCCCGATTCGTTGCGAGTGCCGGACAGGCGGGGGACGAGGACTTATGCTCTCGTGGCCCAAACCAGACGAACCCCATGGCGCGCACCAGGACGGGCGCGGTCCGGGACCCGTTCAAGCAGCCCGTCCGTGATGGCACCGGCACCCTGACCGGATATGAGCTGCAAGAGCTGCTGGAACAGCACGGCTGCATGGTCGAAATGGCTGATCCGCAGCATGTGCTGCTCGTCTTCAGTCCGTTTTCGTCGAGCGCGGACAGTGAGCGGATCGTGCAAATTTTTCGACATATAGCCGAGCAATATCAGTTGGACAAGAAGGAACTTGTGCCAACTCTAACGAATAATAATATATTACCCCTTATTCCTGCTTCAATCGAACCCATACAGTTCTCCAGGCATATGATGAATCCGGAGGAAGCTGATGAAGTGCCTCTCGCTCTTGCCGCAGGCGAATACAGTGCGGACATGCTGATCCCGTATCCGCCAGGCATTCCATTCGTTTATCCAGGCGAACAGTTGACGGAAGAGTTGATTCATATCCTGAAGCTGATGTCAGGCAAGGGGGCGCGCTTTCAAGGCGGCATGGACAGCAGCCTGAGCAAGGTTCGGATCGTCAGACGCAGATTGGAAGCGCATGAAAGGATGACCTGAGACTTGCATCATAATGGATTATTCATCACCTTTGAAGGCCCGGACGGATCGGGGAAGTCGACGCAGATCAAGCTGCTTGCCGACGCTCTGATGCGTGACGGTCACCGGGTCATCGTCACCCGGGAGCCGGGCGGTACAGCGATTGGCGACCAGATTCGGGCGATCCTGCTGAATCCGGACAACAGCAGGATGAATGCCCAGGCGGAAGCGTTGCTCCTGGCAGCCTCGCGAGCCCAGCACGTTCACGAGAAGATCCTGCCAGCGATGGCAGAGGGATATATCGTCCTGTGCGACCGCTTCGTCGATGCGAGCATCGCCTATCAGGCCGCCGGACTTGGACTGGATGTTTCGGAGGTGGAAGCGATTAACCGCTTCGCCACAAGCGGTGTGGTTCCGAACCGCACCTACATGCTGGATGTGCCCGTTGAGACCGGCAGACAGCGCATCATGGAAAGGCTCGGCCGTTCAGGAGAATCGCTCGATCGCATCGAGCAGAAGGGCTACGAGTACCATCAGCGGGTACGCGAAGCATTCCTCAGGATCGCATCTGAGCTTCCAGAGCGAGTATTGCTGATCGACGCGACCCGTTCGCCGGAAGACATCTTCACGGATATATACGCCGATTGCCAAAGGTTGCTGCGTGTGTTGTCAGCAGAATAAGTTATAATGGAAAAGGAGGACTGTCTATGAAAATGATAGTTGCTGTCGTTCAGGACAAGGACGCCACGCGTCTGCAGAATGCATTGGTTCAGGAGGGCATCCGTGCGACGAAGCTTGCCAGCACAGGCGGCTTCCTGCGCGCAGGAAACACGACGTTCCTGATTGGTGTTGAGGACGATAAGGTCGAGGATGTCATGCGCCTCATCCAATCGAACTGCCGCGTCCGAGATCAACTGGTGACGCCAGTCTCTCCTATGGGAGGAACGACAGATTCCTACATTCCGTTCCCGGTTGAGGTACAGGTGGGCGGAGCCGCTGTTTTCATTATACCGGTAGATCGCTTTGAGCATTTCTGAGCTGAGGGCTGATAGACAGGAAAGTCCTTTGTGCCTCGGTGTCTGGCAGCATCGCCATCCCCACCGGCGTCCCGAAGGACTCGCGCCAGCCAGGTATTTCTTAGGGAGAGGCGGCTTGAGTCATGAAGATTGATAACCAGATTCGCTCATTTGCCAGCAGGAAGACACTGGATACCCCCGCTCACCAGAGTGTTCACAGCAAGCCTTTTCAGGATTTCATGGGGCAACAGGCGAGAGATCACTCGGAGGAGCAGCTGCGCAAATCTCTGCAACAGATCATCATGCAGGGTGAACGGTTAACCAAATCCATGACGGTTCGTGAGCTGCATGCGTATAAATTGATGCTTCGCAGATTCCTCGAGGATACCGTACGGAGAGGGATCGGCATCAAGGAGACTCGCGGCTGGGATCGGCGCGGCCGCGGCAAGAAATACAAGCTCCTGGACGAGATCGATCAGCATCTGGTCCATCTGGCCGAGGAGCTGCTCACACATGAGCAGGGACGTATCGAGATCCTCCAGAGAGTTGGGGAGATCAGAGGACTGCTCATCAACCTGCTCTCTTGACCGGACAGCGGTTGATGTGTCGACGATGGGCGGCATATAGCACCTGTTGACCGGGTGGGGGCTGTTTCGGCTCCGAAGGTGACGATCGGCAACCGGACGATCAACCTGGAAACAGGTTTCGGCAACTGGCTGATTTTCCAAAGGTGACAAGAAGAAGTTCGGTAGACGTCAGATGACGGAGGGGGTAGCATGACGACAACGCCTACTATGTTGTGTGAGCAAGTGGAAGCGATGCTGCTGAAGAGCATGGCGGAAGGCAGGCTATCCCATGCCTATGTGTTCAGCGGTCCGCCCGGTTCGGGCAAGCTGCGTACGGCTCTCGCTCTCGCTCAGGCGCTCTTGTGCAAGGAGCGGACAAGCCCGGAGGCGGGAGGTCGCGCCTGCGGACATTGCGCGGAGTGCCGCAAGGTCGAGCATGGCAACCACCCCGATCTCATCCGCATCGCGGCGGAGGGCGCCTCGATCAAGATCGACCAGATCCGGGACCTGCAGCGCAGCTTCGCGTACCGCGCGGAGAGCGATCGTCCGCGCATGTATATGATCGAAGAAGCGGAGAAGATGACGATCCAGGCGGCGAACAGCCTGCTCAAGTTCCTGGAGGAGCCTGGCGCGGGGATCATCGCCATCCTGCTGACGGATCAGCCCAGCGCGCTGCTGCCGACGATTGCATCGCGCGTGCAGCGCATCACTTTTGCACCGACGCCGCCGGCGGTGATCGCGCAGGAGCTCATGCGGGAAGGGGTGCCGGAACATCTGGCAAGGCCCGCCTCGCAGCTTGCCGCAGGATTGGATGCAGCAAGGCAATACGCGCAGTCGGATTGGTTTGCAGAGACGCGAAACGTAGTGATACAATTAGCGAAGGAGTGTCTGGCTGTTCCAGGCAAGCCGCTTCTTACCGTTCAGCAGAAGGTTTTCAAGGGAGAGCTTGCTGATCATATCGAGATCATATTGCAGTTATTTGGATTGCTGTTTAAGGATATCATCCACGTACAAGCCCGGCAGACAACGTCTCTGAATTATCCAGACCAATCGGATTGGTTGAAGCGTGCAGCGTTTCAATGCGATGCAGGCAGATGGGTCCGGGCATTGGAGTCCGTGCTGGAAGCGCGCAAGCAACTGCGCGCTCATGTTCATCCGCAGCTTGTACTGGAGCGGTTACTGGTTGCAGTACAGGAGGTGTGAATCATGTATAGCGTTATAGGTGTCCGATTCAAACGCGCGGGCAAGATCTATTACTTCGATCCCAACAATCTGGACGTTGTCCAGGATCAGTATGTGATCGTGGAGACGGCGCGAGGCGTCGAATACGGCAAGGTGGTCATCGGCCGCAAGGAGGTCGACGATGCGGATGTCGTCCTTCCGCTCAAGAAGGTCATTCGCGTGGCAGGAGAAGCCGATGCCCGGATCGTGGAGGAGAACCGCGCCGCCGCGAAGGAGGCGTTCGGCACCTGCGCGGCCAAGATCAAGGAACATAAATTGGGCATGAAGCTCATTGATGTGGAATATACGTTTGACCGCAACAAGATCATTTTCTACTTCACGGCGGACGGACGCGTCGATTTCCGCGAGCTTGTCAAGGATCTGGCCAGTGTATTCAGGACGCGCATCGAGCTCAGGCAGATCGGCGTGCGCGACGAGGCGAAGATCCTGGGAGGCATCGGACCCTGCGGCAGGCCGCTGTGTTGCTCAACATGGCTCGGCGATTTCGAGCCGGTATCGATCAAGATGGCGAAGGACCAGAATCTGTCGCTTAACCCTACGAAGATCTCCGGCCTTTGCGGCCGTCTCATGTGTTGTTTGAAGTTCGAATACGACAATTATGAGAGCGGCAAGAGTGAATTGCCGAAGGTCGGCACCCTGGTCATGACATCGATGGGTCCCGGCAAGGTCGTCGGTCTGAAGATTGATGACCATAAGGTGCAGGTGCAATTGTTTGAGCACAACAACAAGGTGATGGATATGTCGCCTGACGATGTGGTTGAACAATAACGAAGAGAACGGCTCGAAGCAGGCAGCTGTTCGTATGTGCTTAGTTGGGGTGAGACCGTGGACAAAAAAGATATCTACCAGCAGATGATGGAGATCGAAGAGCAAGCGGGGCAGCTGCACGACGCACTTTCTTCCATGAAGAAGCAGATCGTTCTGCTGCTTGAGGAGAACAAACGACTCAGCATAGAAAATCAACAGTTGCGAAAGATATTGAAGCGAGAGCACGCCCAGGAGTCGCAGGAGCCGGCCGAAGTGCCGGTCGCCGCGGCGCAGGAAGGCCGATCCTCCTTCAGTCAGGTGGGAGAAGGGTATGATAATCTGGCCCGACTGTATTATGAAGGTTTTCATATATGTAATATCAATTATGGTCATTTGCGCACGGAAGGCGATTGCTTGTTCTGCTTATCCTTCTTGCATAAATAATTCAGCCGCAGGAGCGATCCTGCGGTTGTTTCTAGGTGTACGAAAGTGCTCGATCACAGAAAGTGGAGTGACATGAACGATATTCCTTTGTATCCAAGTGAACGTATCGACGATCTGCTGACACATGATCTGCGCATCATCCAGAGCGACGAGGTGTTCAGCTTCTCGCTGGATTCGGTGCTCCTGGCCAGGTTCTGCACGACGCCGCCAAGGGGCAGGATCATCGACCTGTGCAGCGGCAACGGGGTCATCCCCCTGCTCCTGTCAACGCGCAGCAAGCTGCCGATCACGGGAGTGGAGATTCAGCCGCGCGTGGCGGACATGGCGAGAAGAAGCGTACAGATGAATCGGCTGGAAGGTCAGATCGAGATCGTCGAATCCGATCTGCGGGTGTATGCCTATGAGGTGCCGCCCGGCTCCTATGATCTGGTGACGGTGAACCCTCCCTATCTGCCGCAATCGCTCGGCATGAAGAACCGGAATGAACATATGGCCATCGCCCGTTTCGAGATCATGTGCACGATGGACGAGGTGGTCGCGGCGGCGAGCAGACTGGTCAGAAACGGCGGCAAGGTCGCCGTCGTGCATCGCGCTTCGCGACTTGCGGAGCTGCTTGCCTCACTGCGCGCCCATCGGCTCGAGCCGAAGCGGCTGCGCATGGTGCATCCGCGTGCCGGGACCGAAGCGAACATGGTGCTGGTGGAAGCGATTCGCGATGCCAATCCGGAGCTGCGGGTGCTGCCGCCCCTGTTCGTGTATGAAGGCAACCGGTATTGCCAGGAACTGCTGGAAATTTACTATGGAAAACGCGCGCAGCTCTGACCAGTTTCCGATCAGTTCTGTGGAAATGGGACGGGATGTCACGCCGGTTGATCGCGCAAGCGCGCGAGGAATAACAACGTTGGAGGAATCTGATGATGCAGGTGCAACGAAGCTTTCAGGAGCATGAGCAGGGATACGGCACGCTGTATCTTGTCGCAACGCCGATCGGCAACCTGGAGGATATGACCTTCCGGGCGATTCGCATCCTGCGGGAGGCGGACATCATCGCCGCCGAGGATACGCGTCATACGCGCAAGCTGCTGAGCCATTTCGAGATCACGCCGAAGCAGCTCGTCAGCTACCATGAACACAACAAGCATGCAAGCGGCCCGGAGCTGATCCGCTTCCTCAAGGAAGGAAGCTCGATCGCCCTGGTAAGCGATGCGGGCTTGCCGGCGATCTCGGATCCGGGAGCGGAGCTCGTCCGTTCCGCGATCGAGGAGGGAATCCCCGTCGTTCCGGTGCCCGGCGCCAATGCCGCCCTGTCAGCGCTCATCATCTCCGGCCTGTCGACCGAGCGTTTCCTGTTCGCCGGCTTCCTGCCGCGCGACAGGAAGAAACAGCAGGAAGAGCTGGCGAAACTGAAGGCCGCCGGCTGCCCCGTCATCTTCTACGAAGCCCCGCACCGGCTGCGCAAGACCTTGTCCGCCATCCATGATGCCTGGGGCGATCGCCCGGCGGTGGTCACCAGAGAGATCACCAAGAAGCATGAAGAGGCGCTGCGCGGCACCCTGCGGGAATGCATCGCATGGTTCGAGGCTGAGGAGCCGCTTGGCGAGATCTGTCTCATCGTCGAGTCGCCAGGCGCATCCGCGTCGGACAGCGGCAACTGGTGGGAGGAGCTGACCGTACCGGAACATGTCGCCGCGTACGAAGCACGGGGACTGACGCGCAAGGATGCGATGAAGCAAGCGGCGGCGGACCGGGGGCTGGCGAAGCGCGAGGTGTACCAGGCTTGTCTCGATGGACAAAAAAATTCCTAAGTACGCCTCGAGCCAAACGCACTTAGGAATATTAAGGAGATATAAAAGGTTAGAATTAACGAATTCAGTGCTACTTCGATTATAACCTATTTTCACTAATTTGTCATTGCATAGTTTTGTAGAGTTCCATTAATTCTTCGATGCATTGCTTGCTGATCATCTTGCCGCGATAGTGAACAAGATCGTCAGCGTTGCCTGTGAAGATGCATGCAGGCTCATACTTCTTCAGCATGATTCTCTCGCCGTCTACGTAGATTTCCAATGCGTCCTTTTCGCCGATGCCCAGAGTTCGGCGCAGCTCGATCGGAATGACGACGCGGCCCAGCTCGTCAACCTTTCTTACGATTCCAGTAGATTTCATCATGGTTATGTTCTCCTCTCGAAATAATTAACGTCATAATTCGACATCTTTGTCGTCTAATAGAGTACCAAGCTTTGCCAGCCAAGTCAACGCCCAACAGACTCGAGAATTTGGTACATATGCGAGAAAATAGAAAAAAATATGGAGAAAAACGACTAATATGACTATATATTAAAAACAAGTTCAACGGGAAATTGATTATTCGGCATGATTCGACATTAATATCCATAGAAAATGTTCGATTAATCGACAAAATTCCACCTACAGATTGGAAGTGATGGAAGTGAGTACCGAGACGATCGAGGAAAAGGTGTTCAAGGACCCGGTGCACAAGTACATCCATGTGAACGACACCCTGATCTGGGACCTGATCAATACGCGGGAGTTCCAGAGGCTGCGCCGCATTCGACAGCTGGGGACGACATACATGACGTTTCATGGCGCAGAGCACAGCCGATTCTCTCATTCTCTTGGCGTATACGAGATTACGCGCAAGATCATCTCCCAATTCGAGCGCAGCCGGTACCCGGACTGGCCCGCGGAAGAGCGTATGCTCTGTCTGTGCGCCGCTCTGCTGCACGATGTCGGGCATGGCCCATTCTCCCATTCGATCGAGCCTGTCTTCGAGGTGGACCACGAGCATTGGACCTGCGAGATTATCCTTGGCTCCACGGAGATCAATCGCGTCCTTCGAAGAGCGGGAGACGACTTCCCGAAGAGGGTGGCGGATGTGATCCGCAAGGACTATCCGCAGGAGATCGTCGTCCATCTCATCTCCAGTCAGCTGGACGCCGACCGGATGGACTATCTGCTGCGGGATGCCTTCTATACCGGCGTCAGTTACGGCACCTTCGACCTTGATCGCATCCTGCGCGTGATTCGTCCATACATGGGTCATATCGTGATCAAGGAGAGCGGCATGCATGCAGTGGAGCATTATCTCATGTCGCGCTATCAGATGTACTGGCAGGTGTACTTCCATCCGGTCACGCGCAGCTCGGAGATCATCCTGCGTCATATCCTGAAGCGGGCCAAGGCGTTGCACCATGAGGGGTATGCCTTCCAGTTCCTCCTGGAGCCGCTTCCTGCCCTGTTCGAGGGCAGGTTGACCATGGCGGAGTACCTGATGCTGGACGAATCGTTCATGCAGATGACGCTGATGCGATGGACGATGGAGAAGGATGAGATCCTGGCCGACCTGTGCGATCGCTTCCTGAACCGCAAGCTGTTCAAATATGTGGAGCTCGAATCCCAGGCTGAGGAACTGGTCGATCTGGTGCGTCGTGACATGGTGAAGGCGGGCCTCGATCCCGATTACTACCTGGAAATTGACTTCCCGTCCGATCTCCCCTATGATGTGTATCAACCAGGCAAGATGACGGGCAAGGCGCCGATCCTCCTGCTCAGCGACAGCGGACAGATCCGGGAGATATCGGAGAAGTCCGAGGTCGTGAGATCGATCAGCGGGGTACATAAGGGCAACTACAAGCTGTATTATCCGCGCGAATGGCTGCTGGAGCGTTCCGCCTGTCTGTCGAACGAAACACGAAGCTTGCTCAATCTAGGCCCATGAAAGGAATGTTAGCACAGATGTTGACGGACACGCATGCTCATCTGAATGTCAAGGCATTCGACGCAGATCGGGAGGAAGTGATCCAGCGGGCGCTTGATGCGGGGGTTACCCGAATCGTCAATATCGGCTTCAATCGTGAGACGATCCCGAGCTCGATCAAGCTGGCTGAAGATTACGAGTTCATATACAGCACGGTCGGCTGGCATCCGCAAGACGCGATCGACATGAAGGAGGGCGACCTGGAGTGGATCGAGTCGCTCTGCGCTCATCCGAAGGTGGTCGGGATCGGCGAGATCGGACTCGATTATTACTGGGACACCTCTCCCAAGGAGGTCCAGCATCAGGTATTCCGGGAGCAGATCCGGCTGGCGAAGCGGCTGGGGCTTCCGATCATCATCCATAACCGCGACGCGCACGCCGATGTCGTCCGGTTGCTCAAGGAGGAGAACGCCTCCGAAGTGGGCGGCATCATGCATTGCTTCTCCGGCAGCTGGGAGATTGCGAAGCAATGCCTGGACATGAACTTCTACCTGTCGTTCGGCGGACCGGTCACCTTCAAGAATGCCGTGCAGCCGAAGGAAGTGCTGGCGAAGACGCCGCTGGACCGTTTGCTCGTCGAGACGGATTCCCCATATCTGACACCTCATCCATATCGAGGCAAGCGCAATGAGTCCTCCTATGTGAGGCTGGTGGCGGAGGCTGCGGCGGAAATAAAAGGAATAAATCTGGAAGAAATTATGAGAATCACGACCGAGAACGCCCTTCAAGTATTTTCCAGAAAGATGAAATAAAGATGTTGGATGCGAAATAGCGAGTGAGCGTATAAAATAACTGTATTTCATCGAAAAAAAGCCCGAATCGATCCGATTTGGGCTTTATTTCGTATGATCGAGCAATTTCGTCTACTTTACAGCTTCTGCTCATTTTCAGTAATATCCGTAAATGAGGTTAAGGAGAGGAGGAAATGTCTGGTGAGCCTATGGCGACATATCGGACCCAGATTAGCCCGAGAAGTCGACGGACCATACCAGCGTGGACAATCTCGCATCCTCTTTGGAGCTGCCGCAGCGCTCGCGTTCCTCGTCCTGTTGACGATCATCTGGATGATCGCCTGGAAGATGCCGCAAACAAGGACCATCGAACTGGTGGTGGACGGGAACAGCGAGACGATCGAGACCAAGGTCGCATACGTTCATGAATTGCTTGCGGAGCAGGGAATCGCAATCACGGAGCATGATTGGATTTCCGTGCCACCCACGGATAAGCTGCATCAACATGATCGCATCGAGATCAAATATGCAGTGCCTGTTACGATCGAGGTGGACGCTCAGTCGTCACAGCTGTTTACCACGGCGATGACGGTTGGACAGCTGATCGAGCAGGTTGGGATAGAGCTGGGAGAGTTCGATATTGTTCAGCCTGGCAAGCAGGAGCAGCTTAGGCCAGGAGTTCACGTCCGCATCTCACGCGTGGAGAAGCGACTGGAGCACGAAACGGAGATGATCCCGTTCGAGATCGTCACAAGGCAGGATCCATCCTTGTCCAAGGGCAAGGAGAAGATCGAGCAGGAGGGCGAGCCGGGTCTGGTCGAGTACACGTATGAGCGCGTATACGCGGACGGTGAGCTGATCGAGGAAACGCTCGTGGACACGAAGGTGCAGAGAGAGGCCGTAAGCAGGATCGTCGCAGTCGGCACGCGCAGTGAAGTCACGATCCTGTCAGCCGCTTCGCCGGATGTGCAGACCGTCACGAAGGACGGCATCACCTTCGGAGTCAAGAAAGTCATCGAGGCGACCTTGACGGCATACGATTCCGGCCAGGAATCCACAGGCAAGACGGAGGATCATCCGCAGTATGGCGTCACCTACACCGGCACGAAGGTGAAGGAAGGGCGGACGGCGTCAGTCGATCCGGATGTGATCCCGCTGGGCTGGTGGATCTACATCGAGGGGTACGGATTCCGCCGGGCGGAGGATACGGGCAGCGGAGTCAAGGGCAACTGGGTCGATATCTACTTTGACTCGCATGAAATTGCCGAAAATTTCGGAAAAAAGAAAGCCGCTGTCTACATCATCGGTCCTGAACATCCATCGGGTGAATAGTGCCGCCATGTGTGGTATAAAGGGAGAGGAGGTTGCCTCTTCCTTCTTTGTTTATGGACGAGTCGCAGCATGCTGCGCCGGTGCAATGAATCAGGAACAGGCGGCGATCACAAGCTAGTAACGGAAGCTCAAGTCATGAAACGGGGAATGGTAATGATACGGGAAGTCATCGTTGTGGAGGGCAAGGAAGACACGGCAGCCGTGCAGCGTGCGCTTGACGCCGATACGATCGAAACCGGCGGTTCGGCCATCAATCACGAAGTGCTGGAGCGGATCAGGCTGGCCCAGGAGCGGAGAGGTGTCATCGTGCTGACGGATCCGGATCATCCCGGCGAACGCATCCGCAGCATCATCTCGCAGCACGTGCCGGGCTGCAAGCATGCATTCCTGCCGGTATCGGCCGCCAGATACAAGGGAGAGGTCGGCGTGGAGCATGCGTCGCCGGAGGCGATCCGCGAGGCGCTGAGCCATGTCAAGACGGAGGTGCCGGACGCCGAAGCGGCCATCACCTGGGAGGATCTGAGGCGATCCGGCCTCGTCCTGCATCCGAATGCGTCCGCGAGACGCGCGGTGATCGGAGGCCTGCTCGGCATCGGACATGCGAATGTGAAGACGTTCCTGAAGCGTTGCCGGGTATTTCAAATCACGCGTGAAGAATTCTGGAAAGCGTGCGAGCAGATGGGGGATACAGCCGATGAATGAAAAGCGTTCAGCTGCGATGCCTGACATTGCGACGCCGTCAAGGACGCAGCAGATACTGAGAAAATACGGATTCACCTTCAAGAAAAGCCTCGGCCAGAACTTCCTGGTCGATCAGAATATCCTGGACAAGATCGTGTCCGCTGCCGGGCTGACCGAGCGAAGCGGCGTGCTGGAGATCGGGCCGGGCATCGGAGCGCTGACGCAGCATCTGGCTGCCAGCAGCGGCAAGGTCGTGGCGGTGGAGATCGATGACCGCTTGCTGCCGATCCTGCGGGAGCTGTTCGCCGATCAGGCGAATGTCGAGATCGTGAACGGCGATATCCTGAAGCTCGATCTGCGCGCCCTGATCGCGCAGAAGTTCGCAGGCTGCAGCTCCGTGCATGTCGTGGCGAATCTGCCCTATTATGTGACGACCCCGATCATCATGAAGCTGCTGGAGGAGCAGCATGCCCTGCAGAATATGGTCGTGATGATCCAGCGGGAGGTGGCGGAGCGCATGGCGGCCAGGCCGGGCGGCAAGGAATACGGCAGCCTGAGCATCGCGGTGCAGTATTATTGCATCCCCGAGCTGGTGACGATCGTGCCGCATACGGTGTTCATCCCTCGTCCCAACGTCGACTCCGCGGTGATCCGCCTGAACATTCGCCGCGAGCCTCCTGTCCAGGTGCGCGACGAGACGTTTTTCTTCCGGGTCATCAAAGCTTCCTTCGCCCATCGGCGGAAGACGATCTACAACAACCTGGCCGCCAGTTTCCCGAAGCGGGACAAGGCCCAGCTCATGTCGATCCTTAAGACGGCCGGCATCGACGGATCCCGGCGAGCCGAGACCGTATCGATCGGTGAATTCGCCGCGCTGGCGAACGCGCTGCATGAAGCGGGCTTCCACGTGTGATGAGCGGCGCGGACGACATGATGGAGCTGTCCTGAGGAATTGACAGACACCTGATGCCTCCCTTCTCCATACGATGAACGAGGAGGGATGGCTGGATGAAGCAAGGAGATATTGTCGTACGCAAATCGTACGGGGAAGATATACGCTTCCGCATCGAGAGGATCGAGGGCGACATGGCGATCCTGCGCGGTCTCGAGGTGCGGTTGCTGGCCGATTCGCCGCTGTCGGATCTCCTCCTCGCGCAGGTGAGCGAAGAGGAGGCGTACCGCAGATGGGACGCGCTTGCCGAGCAGCGGACACAGAAGCTTCTCGAGAGCGTGAGGTTCCAGAGGCAGCTCTATCGGGGCAGGGAGGCCAGCGAGGGCCGCACGGATGAAGATACCTTCGATCTGCCGGGCAAGGTGCTGCACCTGGACGGCGATCCGAAATATCTGCGCAAATGCATGCAGGTGTACGGACGCCTGAAGATCCCTGCGGAAGGGCACTACCTGCCGGAATCGGACATGGCCGATTTCCTTGGGCGCATCCTGGTGGTGAGCAAGCCGGATATCGTCGTGATCACCGGCCACGATGGCCTGTACCGGAATCATCAGAACAAGTACGATCTGGCCAGCTACAAGAACTCGCACCACTTCGTCAGGGCCGTCCAGGTCGCCCGCCAGTACGAGCGCAACCGGGACGCGCTGACGATCATCGCCGGAGCGTGCCAGTCCCATTTTGAGGCCCTGTTGCAGGCGGGAGCGAACTTCGCCAGCTCGCCGGCGCGCATCCTTATTCATGCGCTCGATCCGGTGCAGGTGGCGGTCATGGCCGCGTACACCTCGATCCGCGAGACGGTCAAGGTGAAAGAGGTGCTGATGAATACGCAATCCGGCATTCGCGGTATCGGCGGATATGAGACCCGGGGCAGTTTTCGTCTTGGCACATCAAAAATGGATTGAATTCATAATATTTCATGTCAATAGTCAGTGAAAATGTCACCTTAATTGTTCAGAGAAAATGTCACTATGACAATTAAAAAATTCCATTGCATCCTGCTGGGGGCTTGCCTATTGTCGGGCAGCGCCGGTCATTCCGTCAAGGGTTGCCTGTTCTGCAATCGTCTTGCGACGACGGCTCTGCCGCCCTTGACGGATGCCCGTCGGCTCCCCGCAAGAGGGGAATTAAGCCCCAGCAGGGATTGCCACAAGTCACGTTGGTATGCTACGCTGAAGTTGATTTTGGGATTTCCATGGTTGACGCCATGGATGATTTATGGCGGGCTTGCGTGGCGACGCAGGACTCGCTGTTTTTGTTTTATGCTGGCGCGGTGGCCTTTGAGTTTCTCGCAATGTGAAAGCTTGTCCGCTCTGCCAAACCAACAGTTCGCCTTGCATGGTTTGACGCACCTCAACAACCGTTTTGACCTCGAACGGATGAGTTGGCTTAGAGCCTATCCGAAAACCATTATAAGCAAGTAGGAAAACGGTGGAACATGTCGAATTCCTTCAAGAGAAGCACTT
>CALGAO010000014.1 GCA_937957685.1 uncultured Paenibacillaceae bacterium | reverse complement strand
CCCCTGCCGCTCCGCCTCCGCTCTCCGCTTCTCTTCCTCTTGCTCCCGGATCTGCTGGGCCTTGTTGTAGATGTGGTAAAAACCGAGGAACGAGACATAGGCGGCTACCGAACCGGTGAAGAACGGCAAGAGCCAGGTAAACTGGGTGAAGCTGATGTAGACGAGCAACCCGTTCACCAGCACCATCCCGACCGAGATCAACGGGCGGCCGATGGAGACGAGCGCGGAATTCTTCAGGATCGCCCAGAACTTCATGTGGAAATGAACCGTCATCGAGAAGAAGTTGAAGGTGAACGCCAGCAGGAGCACCCCGAGAACGATGAACAGATACCTCAGCAGCGAGCTGACTTCCATCGCGTAGAAGATGAAGTCAAACACGAAGATGCCCCACAGCGGCACGATGACGAGACCGCCGAACATGGCTTGCTTGTAGTTCGACTTGTAGCCTTTCCAGAACGATTTGATCAGCGGCACATCCGTATCGCCCATCACCCATTTGCGCACCACGCTGAACATCGCGGCCGTCGCCGGAAACAGCACGAACGGCGCCAGGGCGACGATCGGGATCATGATCGCGACCAGCTGCTCGAGGCTCTCGACGAACAGCAGGTTAAACGCGAAGAAGACAACCGGAATATTGAAGATGATCCACAGAAGATTCGTCACGGAGAATCGCATGATCCACTCCGATATCCGATAAAATCCTCCCATTAATCCGCCCATTTCCATCTCGTTCATCCCCTCCACATGTTCCTGAGCATATCCGGTTCAGTACCTGTGCTTACTTGACATATTCGCGTTCGCGGTTCCACTTGTCCTTGCGGCCTTCATAAGGCTTGCCATCGCGGCGGTAGCCCGGGGTCTTGCGGCCGCCGGTGCGGCTCCCCTGACCGCGCACATCCCTGCCGCGCCCGTCGCGTCCGCCGGAGAATCGGCCGTCCGGACGGCGCTTCTTGACGCGCAGCGGTTCCTCCGGCGTCAGCTGGATCTCCACATCGGATCTTTCCCCTGTGAGCAGCTTGAGGGCGGCAGCCAGCACCTGCACGGAGTCATATTGCTCCAGGAGCTGGATGGCGAAGCCCTTGTACATCTGGAAGTCGTCCTGCTCCAGCACCTCGATGAGCCGCTCCGCCGTTGCGCGCTGCTTGCCTTCGACCGCCTCCGCCATGCTTGGCAGCGGGCGCTTGGTGATGCGATGGCGGGTGATGCGCTCGATCAGATGCAGGTGGTCGGTCTCCCGCGGCGTGACGAACGTGATCGCGACGCCTTCCTTGCCCGCGCGGCCGGTGCGGCCGATGCGATGCACGTAGCTCTCGGGATCCTGCGGCAGGTCGAAGTTGAAGACATGGGTCACGCCGCTCACATCAAGGCCGCGCGCCGCCACGTCGGTCGCCACAAGCACATCGATCGAACCGTCGCGGAACTTGCGCATCACCATGTCGCGCTGGTTCTGCGACAGGTCGCCATGCAGCCCCTCTGCGGAGTAGCCGCGCTTCTTCAGCGCCTCCGACAGCTCGTCGACACGGCGCTTCGTCCGACCGAAGATGATCGCCAGATCCGGCGCCTCCATGTCGATCAGCCGGCTCAGGATCTCGAACTTCTGCTGTTCCTGCACCTCCATGTAGTACTGCTCGACGGATGGCGCGCTGACCTGCTTGGGCACCACCGAGACGTGCTCCGGATTCTTCAGGTAGGTGTCCGCGAGCTTCTTGATGTTCGGCGGCATCGTCGCCGAGAACAGCATCGTCTGCCGCTCCTCCGGACATTTGCTCAGGATCGTGTTGATGTCATCCAGGAATCCCATGTCCAGCATCTCGTCCGCTTCGTCGAGGATCACGGTCTGCACCTTATCCAGCTTGATCGTCTTGCGGTTGATGTGGTCCAGCAGCCTGCCCGGCGTGCCGATGATGATCTGCGGCTTCTGCCGGAGCGCGCGGATCTGCTTCACGATGTCCTGACCGCCGTAGATCGGGAGCGTCCTGAGTCCCTTGAAGCGGGACAGCTTCGCGATCTCCTCCGCGACCTGGATGGCCAGCTCGCGAGTCGGTGTCATGATGAGCGCGACGATGTTCTCTTCCTTCGCGTCGATATTCTGAATGAGCGGTATGCTGAACGCAGCAGTCTTGCCTGTACCCGTCTGCGCTTGTCCGATCAGGTCACGTCCCTCCAGGGCGATCGGGATCGCTTTCTCCTGGATGGGTGTGGATTCTTCAAACCCCATTTCATGAATAGCCTTCAATACAGCAGGGTGAAGATTAAACTCTTCAAATGTTTTCAATATTGATCATTGCTCCTTTTCTTCATACATCACTGCACCATCTTACCATAACGCATCAACGTTTTTCCAGTTTTCATTACAATCCTTTACGACAATGTTTATTTCCTCGGAAAATATCACTACAATAAGCATTAACAGGAGGGACCATCATGAGACAACCTTTGCGACACACATTCACTTCGATCCTCATCGTCGTCATCGGCGCCTTGCTCACAGCCATCGGTTTCAACATGTTCCTGATCGACCACAAGCTGCTCAGCGGCGGCCTGTCAGGGATATCGATGATCATCGGGTACTTCACCGGCTGGAACATCGGAATCCTGTATCTGATACTTAATATTCCTGTTTTGCTGTGGGGTTATTTTGCC
Organism: uncultured Paenibacillaceae bacterium; assembly: GCA_937957685.1. Taxonomy (GTDB): domain Bacteria; phylum Bacillota; class Bacilli; order Paenibacillales; family DA-C8; genus Insulibacter. The sequence continues at coordinate 45,274 of CALGAO010000014.1, read as the reverse complement.
ATCGGAAGGTATTTCGTGCTGCTCAGCATGCTGTCCGTCGCCCTGACGTCCTGGTTCATGCAGATCATCCCGGTCGATCTGCTCGGCAACACGGATATTCTGATCGGCGCCGTATTCGGCGGCATCATCTCCGGGACGGGCATCGGGATCACGCTGCGCGCCGGAGGCTCCACCGGGGGCTTCGATATCATCGGCTCGATCCTGACGCAGAAGCGCGACGTGCCGCTGGGCACGCTGATCTCATCCTTCAACGCGGCGATCATCCTGATGCACGGCTACCTGACCAAGGACTGGAATCTGTCGCTCTACTCGCTGATCACGATCTATGTATCGGGCAGAGTGGTCGACATGATTCATGTGCGTCACATCAAGGTGACGGCCTTTATCATCACCAATGAGAAGGACAAGCTGCTCGAGAAGCTGCTGCAGAGGCCGCGCGGCGTCACCCATATCAAGACGATCGGCGGCTACAGCCATCAGGAGCGGGATATGCTGATGACCGTCACGACCCGCTATGAGCTGGCGGAGCTGAAGCGGTTGATCCGCCAGATCGATCCGAAAGCCTTCGTCAACATCGTCGAAACCGTGGAGATCCTTGGTGAGTTCCACAGGCCCACGCGCCAGAGGTGATAGAACCCGCCAGCTGGTCTTCCCTTGGCGATGCGAATGATCGCCATCGTGCACCTCCGTGTCCGGACGCTGGCGAGCCTGACGGAAGAACGGAAGCATCTGTACTTGGAACAGGTTTTCCCCGCGCTGGCGAATATGGTATAATAGAGTCGTCCTCAGTTCCTGACAATTGCATACGTTCTGGCACCGTTCGTAAGGTAAGCCTGCTTTTGAAGCAACTTTTTCTGATCGCTTGACTAGTTTTACTAATCTCGATTGGAAGGGTGATTCAAATGGAAATGGAAACTGTACGCTTGTCCAGAATTGTCAAGAAATTCACTCCCGAGTTGTATCCAACGCTGAAACCTCAGGAACTCGAGACGCCGATCGTGCTTCGTTACGGTCTCGACCAGCTCGAAGAGGAGGACGCTGTGGAGATTGTGCAACACAGCATCTGCGAACACCAAAAAAGCTCTCTTATCCATTAAGAGAGCTTTTTTTATGGTTGCATGACGCGAATCGATGCATCTCACGAATCTCCGACAACATTCCACATATTTCTTGCACTCCCCACTACTCGTATTCCCCGGCCTCCGATATAATAAGAAAAAAAGCATCATGGAGTTCATCTTCGCCCAGCTTCAGGCGGAAATTGCCCGATGCAACAGTAACGTTGGATTCCCGACCGGGCATATACATTCATGAGCAGCTGCAACACGACGCGGCAGGTCCGCTGTGCGGCGAACGCCAACCATGGGAGCGTCAAGTCGGAACGAAACGGATGTGGGGGAGTTATACATGGAATTATTGTTATCAGCATTGTTGATTCTGTTCGGAGTCGGGGTCGGCGGAGGGGAAGAAGAGGCCAGGTCGGTTACATTCGAGCAGATCGTCACGGCTGCCATCGCCTTTCAAGAGGCCAGACAAGCGCCGCCGCAGATTGTGGATCCGGAGACCGGCGAGCTAAACCGCTCAGGCAAGCTCGATCCGGACCCGGATGCCCCCAAGGTCAAGGGCATCTACATGACCGGTCCGTCAGCCGGCGTTGCCCGTTTCGACAAGCTGGTGCAGCTGGTCAAGGACACGGAGCTGAACGCGATCGTGCTCGACGTCAAGGAGGACCACGGCTATATCACCTTTGAACCCTCGGACCCCGAGCTGAAGGCCATGGGCAATTATCAGAAATGGATTCGCGACATTCATAAGGTCATGCAGACGTTCGAGGAGAATGACATCTACCCGATCGCCCGGATCGTGGTGTTCAAGGATACCGCCCTGGCCAGGAAGCGGCCGGACCTGTCGTTCCTGCGGCCCGACGGAACCGTCTGGGACAACGGCAAGAGCAATCCGGAGAGCTTCGTCAACCCGTATATGAAGGAAGTCTGGGACTACAACATCAGGATCGCCAAGGAAGCCGCCGCCCTCGGGTTCAGGGAGATCCAGTTCGACTACGTCCGCTTCCCGGAAGGCTTCGAGAACAAGGCCGATGTGCTGACCTACACGAAGGACGAACGGTCACGCGTCGATGTGGTGGCGGATTTCGTCAAGTACGCGCGCGAGGAGCTGAATCCGCTCGGCGTTCGCGTCTCCGTGGACATCTTCGGCTATGCCGCATCGGTTCCTGCGGCGGAAGGCATCGGGCAGGATTTCAACAAGATCTCCACCTACGTCGATGTCATCAGCCCGATGGTGTATCCGAGCCATTACAGCACCGGTTGGTTCAATCAGAAGCATCCGGACACCGCGCCGTATGAGGTCGTCTACGGTGCCATGATGGATACGCACAAGAAGCTGGAAGAGATCGCCGAGGTGAAGCCGATCATCCGCCCCTGGATCCAGGATTTCACCGCCAGGTGGCTGGACGTCTACATCCCATACGGGGTGAAGGAGGTCGAGGCGCAGATCCGGGCCTTGCAGGATGCGGGCATCGAGGAATTCCTCCTGTGGAATTCGGGCAATGTGTATACGGAAGGCGTCAATTATGATCTGAAGTAAACAAGAGGCCCGGGACGCGCCGTCCCGGGCCTCTTGGTCTTGTTCGGCGTTGATGTTGGAATACGCATGGGAGATGCGCTTGTTTGACGTGCGCTTGCGTGAAGATGTGCGCATGCGATGATGTGCCTGCGCCCCCGTTCAATGGTATGCGCGATGGCATGAACGCCGACGGATGCTCCGGATGCTTCCCCTGGTTTCACTGGGACAGGCGCATCGCCAGATTGTACAGCTCCATGTTGAACGGACGCTTGGAGTTCACGACGACATCGATGTCCGTCAGTGTCTCGACGCCGTTGACGATGCCGCAGCCCTTGCCGGACTCACCTTCGATCAGCTTCCGCACCGCCAGGTCGCCCAGCCGGCTGGCCAGCAGTCGGTCATTGTGCGTAGGCGTGCCGCCGCGCTGGATATGACCAAGCACCGTAACCCGCGGCTCGATGCCGTACTTCTCGATGCGCTTCGCGATGTCCTCGCCCTTGCCGACGCCTTCGGCGACGATGATGATCGAGTGACGCTTGCCCTTGGCGAAGTTCTCCCGCATGCGGGTTGCGATCTGATCGAGGTCGAACTCCACCTCCGGCACCAGGATCGCCTCCGCGCCGCTTGCCAGACCCGCGTACAGGGCGATGTCGCCGCAATGACGGCCCATGACCTCCACGACCGATGTGCGCTCGTGGGAAGTCATCGTGTCGCGCAGCTTGTTGATCGCGTCGACCACGATGCTGACCGCCGTATCGAAGCCGATCGTAAAGTCGGTGAACGGAATGTCGTTGTCGATCGTTCCCGGCAGGCCCATCGTCTTGATCCCGTACTGAGTCAGCTTGTTCGCGCCCTGGTAGGAGCCGTCGCCGCCGATGACGACCACGCCGTCGATGCCGTGCTTGCGGAGGTTGGCAACCGCCTTCTGCTGGCCTTCCGGAGTCTTGAACTCCTCGCAACGCGCCGTCTGCAGGATCGTGCCGCCGCGCTGGATGATGTCGCCCACGCTGCGCAGATCCATCGGCCTGATGTCGTCATTGATGAGTCCCAGGAATCCGCGCTGCACCCCGAATACCTCCAGGCCGTGATACAGACCGCTGCGCACCACGGCACGGACTGCGGCGTTCATCCCCTGTGAGTCTCCTCCGCTGGTAAGAACTGCTATTCTCTTGACTGTCATACCTTCTCCTCCTTGATAGATGACTTCCGATGTTAGAATCTAATGGGCGCGAATCCACTTGCTGTTCAACCAGAAAAACAGCCTCGTCCACGGACTGTTGTGCATGAGCTGGCGGGTGATTCGCGTAACGGCTTCCTGTCCGGACACCTTCGGGTCTGACAGGTACAACGCCAGGAGTCCTTCGATGACCATCAGATGAAATCGCGCACCTGGCAGTCTACTGCCGGCAAGCTTCGCCTGACCGGCAATGTGCTGCAGCCTGTCAACCGTCGATCCGGGATCGGAGTAATAGGCGCAGAAGTTCAGATCTCCGCCGCGCTCGTCCTCTTCCTGGTCGATCAGATAATCCAGCAGGATATGCAAGGCGCATATGTATGGAAAATAGGCTTCATTGATCGCCTTCGCCTCATCCTCGGTCAAGCCCGGGTTGCCCGCCGCCTGGAAGAGCATGAACACCCCCAGGGTCGAGCCGCAGGCGGCGGCGAACTCATGCCATCTCAGATCGGGACAGCGATGTCGGTGCACCTCCCACCAGGCAAGAAGCGCCTGTTCTCGCTGTCCGGGATGGATATGCTTGTACACCTGCAGATCGCAGTACAGGCTGACAAGATCGCTGATGAGCGGCTGAACGACCGCATAGGACGGCAGCTTGCCCGTCATCTCCCGGCAAACCTCGACGAGCGCGCGCAGATACCCGCCATCCTCGCTCTCCGCGCGGCAGGTATAATAATCATGAAGCTCTCCGTGCGGGTTCACCGCGTCCAGCATCGCCTGATGCAAGGCGCGGAAATCCTCCCCCGACAGGGATGTGCTGCGGTCGCACAGGTTGTCCAGATAGTCGCTGATCGTCTGGAAAGCCGTGATCAACCGGAGCAATGACTGACGCTGCGCGATGTGACCGGATGCGTATACGGCTCCGCCCAGACAATGGAATTCCTTGGACGTCATGCTCGCGATGGCCTGCCTGCGCAGCTCCGGATCAGGGATGCGCTCGGCCAGCTTGCGCCACTTCTGCAGCTCGCCGCGCACTCCCGGCAGTATGTAACGATACATCCGATACATCAGGCGGATCGGCCCGCGCGGCAATCCTGTCGAGTGTGATGTTGGCTGCAAACTGGACCCCCCTGTCGGACTCATCGATGTGTGGATCATGCGGTCAGCTGTGAACGCGCTCCGTGCCCATCTCCTGATTGACGCGATACCACAGGTGCAGGTCATTGATCCGGCTGGCCAGCTCCGCAATCGCCGCATTCAGGCGGCAGGATTCAACGAAGTTCTCCTCGCTGCTCAGCTGCTCCTGCTTCTCCTTGATGAGCTCCTCGAAGCCTTTGACACGGTCGGGTATCGTACCGCGAATCATTTCCCACTCGAGCAGAATCTCGGCCCGTTCTGTCTCCGTATACATCTCCCAGTCCAGATCCAGCTCAGGCAACCGGATGCCCAGCCGGTCGTCGTACCGAAATCGATAACGCTTGCCCATGATAAAGCCCCTTCGAAATGAAAAATAGGAAGTTACAAACGGCGATCCATCCAGTATAATGAGATAATCGTCATATTCAGATCATAATCCTAATCCATGAGGTACTGCAAGATGAATACTTCCCAGGGCAAGACCCAAACTGTCGAATCCGATTCCCAATTGTCAGAACTCGCAACCGGGGGTACGCTGGAAATTCTAAGGCTGAAGGCCTTCACCTTCGCGATCTATCTGACCACGGCCGTTTATGTATCCTATTTTCCGCTCTATTTCGAACATCTTGGCTACTCCAAAACAGAGATCGGTCTGCTCTATGCGTTCGGCCCGTTCATCGGCATCGCAGCCAATCTGTTCTGGGGTGTGCTGAGCGACCGACTCAAGACGATCAAGTCGATCCTGCTCATCGTGCTTGGCGGCCAATTCGCTTCTGCATTAATTGTACAGAATGTTCATTCATTTGCAAGTTTGTTCGTCACCCTGCTCGCCTTCAACTTCTTCTACATGTCGACCATCCCGCTCAATGACAGCCAGCTCCTGATCGCGTCCAAACAGCTGAAGCGCAGCTATGTGTCCTTTCGCGTCTGGGGTTCGATCGGCTTCTCCTTCTCGGCGGTGTTCTTCGGCTGGATCCTGTCCTTGCTGGGAGCAGGCCAGACGGTGCTGATCGCCATGTGCACGATCGGCCTGGCCTTCCTGATCGGCCTGGGCATGCGCGACCGCGCTGCGTCGGCGCAGACATTCAACGCCAGAGAGCTGCTCGCGATCATCCGCTCCCGACAGTTCCTGTGGTTCATGCTGCTGATCCTGCTCGTCTCGATCTCCCATCGGGTGAACGAGACCTTCCTGGGGATCTTTATGGCGGAGCTTGGCGCTGACAGCTCACAGGTTGGCCTGGCCTGGATGACGTCAGCGCTCAGCGAGATTCCGATCCTGTTCCTGCTTGGCAAGTACGGCCACAAGCTGAAGGAGCTGCCCCTGCTGGCCTTCGCTTCGGCGGCATACGCCATCCGCTTCTGCCTGGTGGCCATCGCGCACGATCCGCTCGCCCTGGTAGGGACGCAGCTCCTGCACAGCATCTCGCTGGGCATCTATATGGTCACCGCCGTCCGCTATCTGCAGCAGCTGATCCCGGATGAATACCGGGCCAGCGGTCAGGCGTTGTATGCCGTCGTCTGGACAGGCCTGGCCGGCTTCATCAGCGGTTCGGTCGGCGGCACCATATACGATGCCTCAGGCGCGCGGGCGCTCTACTTCACCGCCGCTTCACTCGCGGCGCTCGGCAGCATCGGTTTCCTCCTGACGCACTTGCGCAAGAAGGTATAGTTGACCGCAAGCAGGTACAGGATCTGCTGCGCCGGGCCATTCCCGCTTACCCTGGTGATGGGCAGGAGCGGGTTTAACGGTCAGGGCCGGATAAACATCTGCGTCCAGTAGTGGCCCATCGATCCCCCGCTGGCGTACCCGACGCCGATCTGGGTGTAGGTGGAGTTCAGGATGTTCTCCCGATGCCCCTGCGAGTTCATCCAGGCCTGGACGACAGCTGCCGCTGTCCGCTGCCCGGCCGCGATGTTCTCCCCTGCCGCGCTGTACGAAAGGCCGAAGTTGCGGATCATCTCGAAAGGAGTGCCATATGTCGGAGACTGATGCGAGAAATAGGCGCGATCCCGCATGTCCATCGATTTGAACCGGGCGACGCGGGACAGTTCCCAGTTATGCGCGAGCGGCTTCAGTCCGCGATTGGCCCTCTCGATGTTCACCAGGCGGATGACCTCCTGTTCGATGCGTTTGATCGTCGAGAACAGGGGCACGTACACCTTGTCTCCCGGATAGATGAGGTCGGGGTTCTTGATCTGCGGGTTGGCCGCGATGATCTCCTGCAGACCAACCTGATATTTGAGCGAGATAAGCCAGAGCGTATCGCCGGACTTCACCGTATATTCGTCGGTGTCATCATACTCTGCATGGTTGTAGCGATATGCAGCCGCATGACTGACCGGCGCGGCACAAGCGAACACAAGCGCCACCGCCGCCAGGATGATCATGCTTGTCATCGTCAGCTTTCGCAACACGGTATTTCCTCCTTGAGGCACATTTTTGGTTGGATCAACTCAAGATTAATATGAGTGATGGTTGGGATTTTTATGCAGCTTGCGATCTTTAACTCACCTGCAAGGTTTGATCGGTATTCCTACCAACCCGCAGGCACCCGACCGTCATCCCGATCGCTTACCTTTTCTGCCGCTATCCTCACCTCCCACAGCACCTGTCGTTATCCCCTTCACTCTCCGCTCCTGTCGCGATCTCCACCGCCCCGCTGCGCCTGATCATTCTTCGCTCTGCTCCTCCGTCTCTCGACTGCCAACGCGATCCTCCCGCAGGTTCTGATCGCGTACAGGAACCTCCTGCATGTTCTCGTCGCCAACCCAGCCTGCCGCAGCGGAAGTTCAGGGAGCCCGACTCCTGGGCTGTCCCAAAGGGTAGCCCCTCCTATTTTTGCCATGACGCATAAAATCGCTCGTTCCCGGCTCGAACTTTATGGCAACTTGTGCTAACCTAATAGATGCAGGCGTATATATTGATCTGATATGAGAGGAACCAAGAATCATGGATGTGATCATTTTTGCGATCGTCGCTTTCCTGTTGGGCGGCCTCATCATCATGAACCGCGAACGCATCCCGGAGCATCTGCGAAGGCCTCTGGCGATTGGCGCATTGATCCTCGTCGTCGCCGCATTCGTCATGGTCGTCGCCAGCTTCTTGCTGCTGCTGGGATAATCATATATGCGTCAGGTCATACTAGGGGCAAAAAAAGCCCAAGGTGACCTGTCATGCGCCATGCCGCATTCACGATGTTCATCGTTCTGATGACCGCGCTCAGCAGTTCGTATGCGTCGGCCGCATCCACTCAAGCAAACCATATATCATTAGGGAGGAATCCGATGAGCAGCTTACCGAAGAGACATGAGGTGCCCAAGGAGCACCAGTGGAGGTTGGAGGACCTGTTTGCCAGCCAGGCAACCTGGGACGAAGAATATGCCGAGGTCAAATCGAAGCTTGGCAATCTCGCCCAATATCAGGGCAAGCTGGGCGATGCTGAGATGCTGAAACAATGTTTCGCTCTGGAAGATGAAATCTCCCTCCATACCGAGAGACTCTATGTCTATGCCAACATGAAGCATCATGAGAACATGGCTGACCCTACATACCAGGCGTTGTCCGACAAGGCGAAGAAGCTCAGCGTCGAGGTCAATGAAGCCACCTCTTTCATCACCCCGGAAGTGCTCAGCCTGTCCGACGAGACGCTGGATGCCTTCATCGCCAACCCGGATCTCGCTCCATACAAGCAGACGCTCCGGGAGATGAAACGGCAGAAGCCGCACATCCTGAGCAAGACCGAGGAAGCGCTGCTCGCGCAGGTGGGCAATATCTCGCAAGCTCCGAGCACGATCTTCGGCATGATCAACAACGCCGATATGAAGTTCCCGGTCATCAAGAACGACAAGGGCGAGGACGTCGAGCTGACGCACGGCCGCTATATCCAGTTCCTCGAGAGCCGCAATCAGGAGGTTCGGAGGAGCGCGTTCGACGCGATGTATTCCACCTATGCCAAATACAAAAATACCCTGGCAGCAACCCTGAATGCCAACGTGACGAAGAACATCTTCTACTCTCGCGTGCGCAAATTCCCGTCGGCGCTGGAGATGTCCCTGTCGAGCGACAACATCGGCAAGGAAGTCTACACCAACCTGATCGATACGATCCACGAGCATCTTCCGTTGCTTCATCGCTATCTGGAGCTGCGCAAGCAACTGCTCAAGCTGGATGAGCTGCATATGTATGACCTGTTCGCTCCGCTCGTGGAAGAGTTTGACATGGAGATCAGCTACGAGGAGGCCAAACGCACTGTCAAGGAAAGCCTGAAGCCTCTGGGCGAAGACTATCTGACCGTGCTGCAGGAAGGCTTCGACAACGGCTGGATCGACATCTACGAGAACGAAGGCAAGCGCAGCGGAGCCTACAGCTGGGGAGCTTACGGCACGCATCCTTACGTCCTGCTCAACCACAAGGACAATCTGAACAGCATGTTCACCCTGGCGCACGAGATGGGCCATGCGATGCACTCGTACTATTCGGACAAGAATCAGACCTATCGCAATGCCCAATATCCGATCTTCCTGGCGGAGGTCGCCTCCACGCTGAACGAAGCGCTGCTCATGGATTATCTGCTGAACAAGAGCACCGATCCCAAGGAGAAGCTGTATCTGCTCACCTACTATGCGGATCAGTTCCGCACGACGGTGTTCCGTCAGACGATGTTCGCCGAGTTTGAGATGATCATCCACGACAAGGCGGAGCAGGGCGAATCGCTCACGCCGCAGCTGCTCAGCGAGATCTATTATGATCTGAACAAGAAGTACCATGGACCGGTGATGACCGTCGATCAGGCGATCGAGATGGAGTGGGCTCGCATTCCTCATTTCTACTCCAGCTTCTATGTGTACAAATACGCGACGGGCTTCTCTGCGGCGACCAGCTTCGCCAAGCAGATCCTCGTTGAGGGCGAACCGGCGGTGGAGCGCTACACAGGCTTCCTGAAGAGCGGCGGCAGCGATTATCCGCTCGAGATCCTGAAGCGCGCCGGCGTCGACATGTCCACACCGGAGCCGATCCGGCAAGCGATGAGCGTCTTTGAGCAATTGATCAACGATATGGAGCAATTGGTGAATTCGTAATCAACATGATAAGATGGCAAGTGGGAGCCGATCGGGATCGGCTCCCACTTTGTTTGATCTTGATCTGGCCACAGTGAAGAAGGGAGCCTCGTCCCGGCATTTGGTGGAGAGATCATCATGCGGCCCACATGCCGGAATTCGTCAGACCGCCCCTCGGGTATAAGCGATCCAGCAAAAAAGAGGCCATCCATCGGCCAGTTTCCACTGACCTTCCGGACAGCCTCGTTGCTTCCCGTCAATCCTTCTCAACCAATCCCCGATTCATATAGGCGTCGATGATATTCGAAACCGCAAACACCGTGTGCGCCAGATCGATGTTCTCGAACGAATATTTGCATTCATCCTTGTAAGCCATATCTTCCTCATAATGCCGGAGATGCTGCTCGATCAATTCCTCCGAAGCGCCTGCCTTGCGTTGCCGCTCGATGACAAGATTTTTGTCGATGTAGATAAAAATGCGAGACACGAGATCACCGTATTTGTTCTTCAGGATCTTCGCCCCTTTGGCATTCAGGATCAGGTACACAAAGTGCTTCTCGCGAAACAGCTCATCAATCTCCGCTTCCTTGATTCCGTACTTGACGCCGTCCAGCTCAACGGATTCGACGAACTCGCCGCGCGCTTCACATTCGGCGAATTCCTCAGGGCTGATGAAGTAATAATCCTGACCCGGCACTTCTCCTGCTCTTGGTGCGCGGGTCGTGTAGGACAGAATTTTCTGCAAGCCCAGGGTTGCTCCAACCATATCGGCTATTGTCTTCCTCCCGGAACCGTCTGGCCCGGTGAATACAAAAATCATTCCTTTATCCATCGCATCGACCTTCCTTTCATCAAATTTGACTTCGCACGCACCCCATCTGCAAAACCAGGTACTTCTATAATATGAGATTAAGCCCCATTTTACCAGACTTATTCCTTCTTGTTTCTTCAGAAATTTCTGAAATTTAAGGTTCAGGCTGCCTGATATACAGGAAATCGCTCACGTTGATGACAATATGCGATGAACCCGCCTCATCGAAAAGCGTGCCTCCCTGTGAGCAGGCGGTCAACCCAACGGCGACCCGAGCGGAATCCCGGGATGCATCATTTGCCCCTCCGCGATCGGCAGCCGGTGGGCCCTGGATGCCCACTCTCTCCATAACCCCATGACGCCCATATCAGTAGGTAGGTGACTACTCTCTCCATGACGCCCTGTGATAGGCGCGTAACCAGAAGCGTTGGTCCATGATGCATAACGCCCTGCGATACGCGCCAGGTCGGTCCTTCGCCTGACGGTGAACTGCCAGCCCGGCGCTGCCTGCAAGGCATCGTGCCCTGTTCCTTTAATATTGCACGATCGTATTAAACGTAGTCCGATCCATCGAGGTGACGAGCTTCACCAGGAGTTCCTTGGCCGCGTCGTAATCGTCCGTATGGATGATCGAGGCGGAGGTGTGGATATAGCGGGACGGGATGCCGATCACGGCAGACGGCACGCCGATGCCATGCAGATGGACGCGCCCGGCGTCGGTGCCTCCCGACGAGACGAAGTACTGATAACGAATGCCGTGCGTCTCGGCCGTATCCCGAATATAATCCACCAATCCCTTGTGCGTCACCATCGTTCGGTCATAGATCCGGAGCAACGCGCCGGCTCCCAATCTGCCGAAAGCGTTCGGATCGCCGCCGGTATCGTTGGCCGGCGAAGCATCCAGGGCGAAGAAGATGTCCGGATCGATCAGTCTGGCGGCCGTCTCCGCCCCTCTCAGCCCGACTTCCTCCTGCACCGTCGCACCGGCATACAGCCGGTTCGGCAACTGGATATCCTTCACCGCCTCCAGAAGCTCGATCGCCAGGCCGACGCCGTACCGGTTGTCCCAGGCCTTGGCCATCAGCTTCTTCGGATTCGCCATCGGCGTGAACGGACAGACGGGCACGGCTGGCAAGCCGGGGCGCACGCCGATGCGCTCCGCATCCTCCCGCGAGTCCGCGCCGATATCGATGTACATGTGCTCGAGCGCGAGCGGCTTGCTGCGCTGCGCGTCATCCAGCAGATGCGGCGGGACAGAACCGATCACGCCGGGGATTCGCCCCTGCTCCGTGATGATCTCGACGCGCTGCGCGGGAAGCACCTGACTCCACCAGCCGCCAAGGGTCTGGAACTTCAACAGCCCCTTGTCCGTGATCGCCGTGATGAGAAACCCGACCTCATCCAGATGACCGGCTACCATGACCCTCGGCCCCTGGCGGTCCCCATGCCGCACGCCAAACACGCTTCCCAGCCGGTCGAAGATGATCTCATCGCTGACCGGCTGCAGTCGCCGCTTCACATATTCCCGTACCTCGTGCTCAAATCCGGAAGGGCCCGCGAGCTGTGTCAACGTTTCAAACAATTGCATCGTATGGTTGTCCATGTGTGTCTACAACTCCTCTTGTGTGTTTCTTAATCGTCCCTCACCACATCTCAACATGCTTCTGCCTTGTCCCGGAGCAGCGGACAGCACGTCGGTGCTGCGTCTCAGATGGCGAGTCCCACGAGCATCCCCGTCAGAGCTCCTCCCAGGCTGGCCAGCGCATTCACCTGGTCGTTGCGCATGCCCCTTATGCCTCTAACATGATCTGCCGACGTGCCGCAATGCTCTTCCATCTCCACGATCCTTCCGCACCGATGGCAACGGTATCCGGCCTGCACGGTCGCTCCCAGCCATGAATCCATCAGTGAGCCGAGGATCCCCGCTGCCCCTGCCGCCCACAGCATTCGATGCATATCGGCGAGCGAGATGACCGGTTGGGATGTCGCGCCTCCGGACAACCAGAACAGCGCATAGGCCACGGCGCCGATGAAGCAGCCGCCCGCCAGCGATGCCGCAAGTCCGGCGATCGTCACGCCGCCGGAGGTGCCCGGCTGGACAAGCTTGCCGCTCACGATCGAACGCGGCTGACTGCGGCTGAGACCGCCAAGCTCGGTTGCCCAGGTATCGGCATTCACCGCGGCCAATGCCCCGATATAAGCATACCACCAGGCGCTGTCCGGATACAGGGCATAGCCGATCGCCGCGATCAGTGCAACGCCGCCGTTGGCGGCCACTTGACCGGCATCTCTTGCGCCGGTCTTCTCATAGTGCTCTTCTGCCTCCAGTTTGCGGCGCCTCTTCACCCTGGACAGCAGGCTTGAGCTGACGAAAAAGGCGATCAGACTGCCAAACCACATCAGATCGCTCACCGCATAGAGCAGCGTTCCGAGCACCACCGCTGCGAATAACCCCGACCGGCTCAACGAATGTTTCCAGAAGGCTGTCCCCGCGATCGCGATGCTGCCTGCCAGACCGATCAGGATTCGGAAGAAGAACGTCGTATCCAGTCTGATCACCCATTTTCCTCTTGTCCTCATTTATTATTGTATAGAAAGCGAGTGCAAATGAAAACGCCGCATGTGAAGCTTTTTTGCTGTGTTTCAATCGGCTGTTGCTGACTCAGCGTGGTCCTCCGTTCCTTGCATAAGCAATCACGAAGACAAACACAGCTTTTTTGCAATCAATTGCAGGAAACTGACATTTTTTGATGAATAATTTATTGAAAGGTTAATCATTGCAACCCATTCCTGGCAGCGGATCGGAGTGACGAATGCTGATGCAAGAAGAAGAACACGGCCTGAAGCAAAATTTCAAGAAAGACCCGACGCCCGAGCAGATGTTGCAGATCATCTTCGACTACACGGCCAAGATCGCCAACACGAACGATCTGGACAAGGTTCTGATGTACATGGCCGATATGGGACGAGAGATGATCGTCGCTGATCGCTGCACCATATGGCTGTATGACAAGGAGCGCAAGGAGCTGTGGACGCGGGTCGCCCATGGCCTTGAAGAGATCCGGATGTCTGCAGAGCAGGGGCTCGTCGGCTACGCGATCAGGCACGAACGACCAATCTTTATCGATGATGCTTACACGAACGAAGAATTTCGGGATGTGCTCAGGGAAGGGGCGCTCAAGGTTGACCAGATGACCGGTTACCGCACGAAGGCGATCATCGTCGTGCCGTTCCGCAACAATGACAACGAGATCTTCGGCGCCTACCAGGCGATCAACAAGATGACGGAGGACCAGGTGTTCTCGGAACAGGATCTCAAATACATATCGCTTGCCGCATCCTATTCCGGAAAGTCTCTGGAATCGGTGCAGCTGCATCACGAAATCGAGGAAACCCAGAAGGAGATCATCTTCCGCATGGCGGAAATCGGCGAGAGCCGGTCCAAGGAAACCGGGAACCACGTCAAGCGCGTCGCCGAATACTCCTACATCATCGCCCTTGGCCTGGGCATGCCGGAGGAGGAAGCGGAGCTGCTGCGCATCGCCTCTCCGATGCACGACATTGGCAAGGTGGCGATCCCCGACGAGGTGCTGATGAAGCCGGGCAAGCTGACGCCGGAAGAATACGAGATCATGAAGAGCCATACGACCATCGGATACAATCTGCTGAAAAATTCGCGCCGCCGCATCCTGAGAGCCGCTGCCATCGTGGCCGCACAACACCATGAAAAATGGAACGGCACCGGATACCCGAACGGACTCGCCGGCGAGGACATCCATATCTATGGACGCATCACCGCAATCGCCGATGTGTTCGATGCGCTGGCCAGCGATCGGGTATACAAGAAAGCCTGGGAGCTGGAACGCATCCTGAATCTGTTCAAGGAAGAGCGCGGCAAGCATTTTGACCCGAAGATTGTCGACACCTTCATGGAGCAGCTCCCGAAGATCATGCAGATCCGGGATCGATATCGCGATGACTTGAAGAACCACCCTGAATCGATGTGACGTGAGATAAAGAAGGGGCTGACTCCTCGAATCCCCGTCTCCGGGACATTCCGAAGAGCCAGCCCATCGCTTGTGCCAACCGGTGCTTCATCCCTTCGCCAGACCACGTTCCTGGCCTGATCCCTCGATCAGTACATCAATACAGATGAACCTGCTGCTGACCAGGCTGCTGCATGTTCTCCTGTTGCTGCTGAGGTGCCGGCTGGTAAGCATGAAGGAAGGTTTTGGCCGTGTCATCGTTCATTCTCGGCACCTGGTAGATGCCGCGCTCATTCATGAACAGAAACACCTCATAAGCCTGATTGCTGCACGTAACGGCACCGTTCACCAACATCTGGCGAATATTCGGGTCAGCGATCTCCAGCGAGGCGGCCATGTGATTTTTGGCTGAGTTCTTGTGCGCGCACAGCACGGCCGAAGCGATCTGAATATCGTTCAGCTGTCCCTGTGTGCCTGGGGCTACCGATGCCGGATTGCGGAGTCCGTACTCGACTTGCTGGGGGGCTATCGAGGGCATGCCGTATGGCTGATTCAGGTTGCTGGCGGCCGAGTAGTCGTGGGTATAGGCCACCAGCTGATCATACGATTCAAGGGCTGTACGCAGATGGCGATCGATCATGCCGCGCAGCTCCGGATCCTGACAGCTGTTCATATACAAGCCCAGATGATTGATCATGTTGATCTTCTCGTTCAGGATCTCGTGTACCTCCATCGTCTCATGCGCTCCAAAGGGCATCGAATCCACTCCTTGTGCTTGGGGTTTAGGGCTTCCGTTATAAGATGAGCGCGTGGAGCGTCAAATATGTGGAGCCTGAGCGGGAGATTGCTGGGTGAGAAACCTGTTCTCATCCCGAGGCGCGCACAACGAGGAAACCTTCGAGCATCGGCGCTGGCGGATCGGCCTGCTCGCCGTCGATCCTCGCCATCAGCAGATCAACCGCCGCTCTGCTCAGCTTGTCCCGGTCATACTGGATCGTCGTCAGCGGGGGGAAGACCTCGGAGGACATGAGGATATCTTCGCAGCCGATGATGGCGAGTTTCCCGGGAATATCGATGCCATAATAGCGGCATGCGGCAATGGCGCCAATCGCCATCAGGTCGTTCGCGCAGATCAGCGCGGAGAATGTCAACTCGCCGCCCACGATCCTCTGTTCCATCGCATCGTACGCCTTCAGATAGGTGCCGCCGCCATTGAGGACGTTCGAATGATCGAATCTCCCCTTGCACATCTGCATCGCCCGGATGAATGCGGAGAAGCGATAGGTGTGATAGTGAGCCGGATCGCCGTTCGTCATGTAGCCGATCTCCAGGTGGCCGCGGGATTGCAGATATTCAATTGTCTTGCGCATCGCCTGCAGCCAGTTCAGGTCGACGCTGGGAATGCCATGCTTCTCCCACGCAGGATGCATGAGCGAGACGATCGGGATGCCCTGTTGGCGGAAGTGCTCGAGCGTCGGGTCCGACAGCGTCTGCCCCATCAGCAGAAGTCCGTCCACCCGCTCGGCGAGCGGCCGCAGGGAGTTCTCCCCGGATTCCTGTCTGTACGTTTGCAGGATCATGCTGTAGCCGCGCTGCTGCAGAGCCGATTCCACGTAGGAGACGAGCGATGCCTCGAATGGATTGCCCAAGTGGCTCACGAGCACGGCCACCTGATTGGTCCTGCCGTTCATTTCCGACCCCTCCGTATGTCGAACGTTTCGCGTTATTGTCACATTCATTGTACATGATTCGCGGCAATATTCAATTTGTTCATGTGGTATAATAATGAAATACTGACTGGCATCATCATGCTGCTGTGTCCTTGCTGCGTGCTGACGTGAATCTCGCCATCATCCGACAAGAAAGAAAGATGCGCCATGGAACGTTGGAAAATCAATCTGGCTGTACTGTGGGTGGGGACATTCCTGACGCTTGCCGGCATGTCCATGATCATCCCCTTTATCTCGTTGTATGTCCAGGAACTGGGTGTGACCGATCCGAAGGAAGTCTCGGTCTGGGCCGGGCTGATCTTCTCCGCCAACTTCGTCACCGCCTTCATCTTCCAGCCCGTCTGGGGCAAGCTGTCGGACCGCTACGGTCGGAAGATCATGCTGCTGCGCTCGGGCTTCGGCATGTCGATCGTCATCATCCTGATGGGGACGGCGACCAATGTCTGGCACCTCCTGCTGCTCCGCATGCTGAACGGCACGGTGTCCGGCTTCGTCCCGGCCGCCAATGCGCTGGTCGCCGCCTCGACCCCGAAGGACAAAAGCGGCTTCGCCATGGGCACCCTGCAGTCCGGCGCCGTATCCGGCTCGGTCATCGGCCCGTTCATCGGAGGCCTGCTGGCGGACTGGTTCGGCTTCCGCGTCATCTTCTTCATCACCGGCTTCCTGCTCCTGACCGCGACGATCCTGTCCATGCTGGTCGTGAAGGAGAAGTTCGACAGGAGCAGGGCGAAGGCTGCGCCGAACGTCTCCGTGCTGAAGGGGTTCCGGCAGATCGTCTCTTACAGGGGCGTGCTGGCGATGTATACTGTCACGCTGGTCACGCAACTGGCGCTCTCCGGCACATCGCCGCTCATGCCGGTGTTCATCGCGGAGATGCACGGCCAGATCCCGAATCTCGCCTTCTATGCGGGCCTGGTCAGCTCGGTCACCGGCTTCTCCAATGTGCTGTTCTCGCCGATCCTCGGCAGAGCCGGTGACCGGTTCGGCTCGGACAGGGTGCTGAGGCTCTCGCTCATCTGCGCGGGACTGTCCTTCATCCCTCAGGCGTTCGTCACGAACATCTGGCAGCTGCTCGCCATCCGCTTCTTCCAGGGCCTGTTCATCGGCGGCCTGCTGCCGTCCGTCAATGCCCTGATCCGCCGGGCGATCCCGGATACGATGATCAGCCGCGCCTTCAGCTTCAATCAATCCTTCCTCAGCCTCGGCAATCTGATCGGACCGACGGTCAGCGGCTTCCTGTCGGTATGGATCGGCATTCGCGGCCTGTTCATCC
This sequence comes from uncultured Paenibacillaceae bacterium, assembly GCA_937957685.1. Classification (GTDB taxonomy): domain Bacteria; phylum Bacillota; class Bacilli; order Paenibacillales; family DA-C8; genus Insulibacter. The sequence goes on along the minus strand of CALGAO010000014.1, from coordinate 27,522 downwards.
TCTCCGCCATCCTGATGCTGTTGAACGCGATCTGGGTGGGGAAGGCGCTGGTCGGGCATCTTGCGGGGAAGGAAGCGGACGCCGGCGGCAGGTAGCCGGATGTTGCTCCACTTGTCCTCAGGCCGCGACGAAGCTCCCGGCAGCAGCTGACGACCGGCAAAGGACTTTCGGGACACCGCTTATGGAGTGAAGGCGATCGTGCAGCGGAAGTCCCCTGGACGAAGAAAGGTTGGGAAAGCTCATTTCCCAACCTTTCGTGCTGTTCCACCTCTCAGAAGCCTTGCAGGGTGACGCGCAACCTGTAATCCCGGTTCGCCGGCAGCGTGTATTCCGGATGCGGTCTGGCCCCCCAGCTGTCGTCGCCGCCAACGCCGGATTGATGGGCGATGACGCGCACGACCGTCCTGCGGCCCGGAGCAGGCAGCTTGTAGACATGGTCGTGCTCCTCCAGCTCCCATGGCGTGTAAGGCAATACATTCCATTCGAACTTCGGCTGACCAAGGATGCGGATGCCGTGACCAGCGGCGTGGCTGATCTCCGCATGGCGCACCTCCATCTTGTTGCCGCATTCCTGCGGACGCAGGTACGGCACGAACTGATCCCGCACCAGACCGTTATGGAGGCCCAGCCTTGCCCCCGTCTGACGGTCCCAGTACGACTCATGCGGTCCCTTGCCATACCAGGACAGGCGCTCATACTCGCCGCCCATCTCGAACAGGATCCCCACCTCCGGCAGCTCAGGCAGGTCAGGACCCGGCGACAGGACGAAATCGAGCTCGATCCGTCCATCGCCATGGATGTCATAGATGACGGAGCACCGGGAGTCTGCCGCTTCCGGCAAGCGATAGACCGTCGCCACTCGCACCCGTCCCGCTTCCTGTTCGACGCTCATCGCCGCCAGCCTTCGCTTCGCTCCCGCCTCGCGCCACACCTTGCTCCGTTCATGCAGCCGGTTGCCGCGGTCGTTGTCCGTCATCGCCCGCCAGAAGTTCGGCACGATCGGGCTGGCCAGCAGCTCATGACCTTGCACCGCACAGGAGACAAGATCGCCTGAAGCGCGGTCGAAACGCAGCAGGAATCCGTCGCCCGAGCCGCCCTCGATGACGATCGCCTGCGGCTCCTCGCGAACCGCGATCGCCGCGGATGGCTCCTCCCTGCGGACGCTGACAGCCCCGGGCGACATCGGCAGGACGAACTGCTCGAAGGCGACCTCGTGTCCCGCTTCCGCCCAGTCTTCCCGTTCCCTGAGCACGCAGCTGAGGGTCAGCACCGCCTCCACGTCTGGCGAGCTGCCCGCACAGGAACAGGGAATGGTCACGGCGCATTCTTCCCCGGGAGCCGCGTCGATCTCCAGCTCTCCGCGCTCGCTCACCTCGCCGTTCAGCATCAGCTCCCATCGCAGGGCGAACCGGTTCAGATGAAGGAACAGATAATCATTGCGGATGATCCATCTCCGACTCTCCCAGTCCGCCATCCGGAACCGGATGCTCTGGTAGCACTTCTTCACCTCATACAGCTTCGGCGTGATGGTGCGGTCAGCGAAGATCAGACCGTTGCCGCAGAAATTGCCGTCATGGGGGGATTCGCCGAAATCGCCGCCGTACGCCAGGTACTCGATGCCGTCCTCTGTCCTGGTCAGGATCGCCTGGTCGATCCAGTCCCAGATGAACCCGCCCTGCAGGATCGGGATGCGGTCGAACAGCTCCCAATACTTGTGCAGGCCGCCGCAGGAGTTGCCCATCGCATGGCTGTATTCGCACAGGATGATCGGCTTGTGCGGATGGCTCAGGGCGAATTGCTCAAGCTGCTGTGGCCGGGTGTACATCTGGCTCTCGATATCCGAGGCCGCCTCGCTCTCCCGCCAGTGGAAAACCCCTTCATAATGGACGAGTCTCAAGGGGTCCACGCTTCGGAAATAATCGTGCATCCGGATGAAGTTGTCCCCGCCGAAGGATTCGTTGCCAAGCGACCAGAGGAGGATCGACGGATGATTTTTGTCCCTCTCGTACATGGACTTCGCCCGATCAAGCACATTGGCCGTCCACTCCGGCCTGCTGCCGGGCACGCTTGCACCCAGCTCCCGCTGCCCGTATCGCCAAAGGCCATGCGTCTCGAGATTCGTCTCGTCGATCACGTAGAGTCCGTACCGATCGCACAGATCATACCAGTGCGGATGATTCGGATAATGGGAGGTGCGAACGGCATTGATGTTGAAGGCCTTCATCAGGCGGATGTCCCGCTCCATATCCTGCAGGCTGATCGCCCGACCCGTGCGGCAGTTGAACTCATGCCGGTTGACGCCTCTGAAGACGATGCGCTTGCCGTTCAGCAGCATGAGTCCGTCCTTCAGCTCGAACCGGCGGAAGCCGATCCGTTCGGCGATCACCTCCAGCGTCTCGCCGCTGTCCGCCTTCACCGTCAGCACGCAGGCATACAGGTTCGGCTCTTCGGCGCTCCACAGCGCGGGATTCGCCACCGCGAATGACAGGCTCAGCTCGTGAACGTCCGACCCGTCCAGACATACGGTCGCCCTTGCCTCAGCGCCTGTCACCCGCTGGCGCTCACTGTCGTACAGCGCGGCATGCACGGTGATCTCGCGGCCGGCTCCACCGCTGTAGTTGAGCAGTCTGGCGCCGATCGTCACCTGGCCGCTGGCAAGCGAGTCGTCCAGCTCCGGCACAATCTTCGCATCGTAGAGATGCACCGGCGCTCGCGAATAGAGGAACACATCGCGGAAGATCCCGGACAGCCGCCAGAAATCCTGATCCTCCAGCCAGCTGCCGTCGCACCAGCGGTACACCTCCACCGCCAGCCGGTTCACGCCGTCGCGAAGGTAAGGCGTCAGATCGAACTCCGCCGGCGTGAACGAGTCTTCGCTGTACCCGACGAACTCGCCGTTCAGCCATACATAGAAGGCCGACTCCACTCCCTGGAAGCTGATGAACACCGGCTCACCGCGCCAGCTGTCCGGCACCTCAAATTCTCTGATGTAGGAACCAACGGGATTGTACACGGTCGGTGCGCGCGGCGGCTCGATCGACTCGCGTCCAGACCAGGGATAACGGACATTCGTATACTGCGGATAGTCATAGCCCTGCAGCTGCCAGTGCCCTGGCACCTCGATTTCCGCCCAGCCGCTGGCGTCGTAGTCGTCGCGGAAGAAATCCGCGATCCGGCTGTCCGGGTTCGGCGCGAAGGCGAAGCGCCACTTGCCGTTTAAGCTCAGGAAGCGGCGGGATTGCCATCTTCCTCCGGCCAGCGCCTCCTCGACCGTTTCATAAGGAGTCAGGGATGCATGCGCTTCCAGACGATTGAGCTCGAAAATGTCGGGGTTGCGGTCCCACTCGGGATAGCCGTTGGCAGGAGGATGGTAGGTCCATTTGCTTTTCATCGAGATAACAACCTCTTTTCTGATGATCTTCTGGTATGGATACGATGCTCAAATTCCTGCAGCATCTTGAGCAACTGACGGAAATGCACTATGATGGCGTTGACAGGCTTCCGGGCAAACGCGCATATCCCCCGGAAGCAAGCAGGCGCTGCCTGACGTAGCTCGGATGACGAGGTGATGATCTTGATCCAGCTTGTTCGCTGCGGTTACAACATTGTCCATGATGACGGTTTCACCATCGACCGGGCCTATGGCTCCGGCGACTATCTGTTCCTGCTCTTTCGCAGCCGCGTGAAGATCCGGACGGATGATGTGGTCGAAGCGGATCGCAACACCTGCATCATCTACCGCAAGGGAAGCAGGCAGTGGTATCAGGCGATCGAGCACCCGATGGTCCACGACTGGTTCCACTTCGACGGGCCGGAGGTGGAGGAGCTGTTCGCGCGGCTTGGCCTGCCGTTCGACACCCTGATCCATGTTCATGAATCCTTCTATGTATCGAAGAAGATCAGCGAGCTCCAGGAGACGCTGATCCAGAACGGACGCCATCGGGATGAGCTGCTGGATGCGATCATCCGTTGCCTGTTCATGCAGCTGGCCGATATGCAATACCGCTTCAGGGAGAACAATCACATCAGCAAGTACTATGAACAGTTCGTCGCCTTGCGCAACGAGATCTACCATTATCCTTATGTATTTTATACGGTGGACGAACTGGCTGAAAAGGTCAATCTGAGCCGATCCTACTTCCAGAAGCTGTACAAGGACATCTTCGGCGTGTCCGTGATCAGCGACATGATCCGCAACCGGCTCGATTATGCGATGTATCTGCTCTCGAACACCTCATACAGCATCAAGGACGTGGCCGATCGCTGCGGCTATGCGAATGACGTGCATTTCATGCGACAGTTCAAGAAATTCGTCGGCCTGTCGCCGTCGGAATACCGTTACAGCCATCGCGCCGGGGAGCAGACCGGCAGGCTGGCCGGTTCCGTCAGGCAGTCCTGACGCGGTGAACCAGCGTCGTAACCGGGACCGTGATCGACAGTCAGGCCCGTTGCCTGACGCGAAGCACCGTAAACGATCGCGCGGGGAATTCATGCCCGAATCGGGAACCATCGATCGCCGTCTCCCGGCTCTTCGGCACAACCGCTTCCGGTTCCTCGAAGCTGTTCTCCTGATCCAGCTCATACCCCGACATCTCATGAATCTCCACGGTGCGGGCTTCATCGCTCAAGCCGTCCAGCTCGAGCTGAACCGTGACCGGCTGATCCTGCAAGTTGACCGCCTTGATCAGGACGTCTCCTGTCTCTTCCTCCATGCTGGCCGTATAATACAGAGGCTCGATCGAAGGGAGCCTGTCTTCCGTCTCCGCGATCAGGTTGCCATCTGCGCTGACGCGGATCCGTCTGCCCTGAATCTCGATGGCCAGCTCATACTCCCTGCCCTCCTCCACCGTGAACAGATGCTGCGTCAGACACGAGCCTCGGCCGTTCACGCGCGAGCAGACGGTCGAATCCTGGTTCTGCCAGCCTCCCAGCTCCCAGTAGATGCTGTTTCGATCATCGCGCCTGCCCACGTGAAGGATGAAGCCGCGCGGTCCGTCCAGCTTGCGCGCCATAAGGCGCAGCGAGTAATGCTCCCAGTCCGTCTCCGCCAGCTCCGCCATGGCGACGGCCTTGCCCGCCCGATGATCCACCTCCGCATCGGACAGCGTGATCGCTCCTTCGCTCAAGCGACGCACCTCGCCGGTACGCTCATTCACCAGCAGGACGTCGCGATATTCCACGCGATTCCGGTCTGCTGCCAGCGCGATCTTCCCGGTGATCGGCCGGGCAGGCGCCTTCATCCTCTCGCCGATGCCGCTGGCCGTCACGCGCAGCAACTGATCTCCCTGATGGTGCATGAACAGCTTCTGCACATAGTAGTTTGGCGTGCCGTACACCTGATGGTTGTTGAACCAGATGAGGTTCGGCCGCCAGTTCACGTAGTTCACATTGCACAGCAGCGGCGCGTAGCAGGCGAGCCCGACGGCATGCGCATTGCGCTCCAGTCTGGTCATGTAGGCGGCTTCGACGAGCGCATTGTAATAGGTGTTGCCCCAGGTCGCATATTCGCCGAGGAAGACCTTCGGACCGTCAGCCGGGAAATGGTCGTATCGATCGATATGGGCCAGCATCCACTCCGGCGAGACGTAGTAATGCTCATCCACATAGTCCGAGCCGTTCTCCCTCGCAGAGCGCCAGCCGCGCTCATACTCACCGCCTGCGGGGAACGGGCCGCTCGTGTTGATGATCCTGATCTCCGGATAGCGCTCGCGGATCGCCCGATGGATGATCGCATAACGCTCGAAGAACGGCTCCCCGACCTCCTCATTGCCGATCGCGATATATTCCAGCCCGAAGGGCTCCGGATGACCCAGCTCGGCGCGCACCGCTCCCCAGCGGGTGGTGACGTCGCCGTTGGCGAATTCGATCAGATCCAGCGCATCCTCGATCCACGGCTGCAGCTCGTCAAGCGGGACGATCCGCTGATGATGCGGATCATACCCCGCCGGCAGGACCGGTATCGGCTTGGCTCCGATGTCCTCGCAGAACAGGAAGTATTCGTAGAAGCCGAGGCCCAGCGTCTGGTTGTAGCCCCAGTTGTTGCGGCGCGGCGGGCGCTGCTCGACCGGGCCGATCGTATTTTTCCAGCGGTACATGGAATTGCGGTCCTCCGCATTCAGCGTGCCGTCATGAACGAGACAACCGCCCGGGAAACGCATGAACTTCGGCTTCAGCGCGGCCAGCATCTCCGCGATGTCCTCACGCAATCCGTTCTCCCTGCCCCGGAAAGTCCGTCCCGGGAAGAGCGAGACCATGTCCAGGTACAGGCGGCCTTCACCGCCGGTCAGGATGACGAGGCGACCGCCCACATCGCCGGACTCGGCGGTGATCCGCGCTTCGTAACGCCGCCAGTCCCCGCTGTCCACGAGGATCTCCGCCTGCCCGAGGATCCGTCCATCAGCCCCTTCGAGCGCGACGCGCACCGGCTCCGCGAAGCAGTCGTCCCTGCGGGCGTAACAGGAGAAGCGGTAGGTCTCTCCCTGCCGGATCGGCATGCCGGGATGATAGCCCAGATTCATGATGCCGACGCCGTCCCCGGCTTTCTCGATCTGAATGACCGCATAATGAGGATTCCGCTCGTGAAGCGGCTGGTTGCTCTCGACCGTGACGATCGCGCGGCCGCCCCCGCGCTCCACCTTCTCCCAGGCGGTCAGCGCATGATAATCCGGGCGGTCGATCGGCGCGAACTCAAAGGACCGGTTCTGCACCAACTCCGCATACAGTCCCCCGTCTGCAGCATGATTCAGATCTTCGAAGAAAATGCCGAACAGGTCGCCAAGCCTCGCCCCTCGCTCCTGCGTATGAATCGTCAATACACCTGCATTCATCCTGCTCCCTCCCTGACACAGCTTAAAGTCGGTATGGGTCAGCCCATTATGATCCGTGCTCTGGCCTTGAGGCCGGCCGGATCGATCCGCATGCCGGGGTAACCGAAGTAAGGCGTGCCGTCCGGCTTCCACAGCAAGCGCTGCACCCGGGCATGGCGGTTCGGATCATACAGCGGTTCGCCCTTGATCTCCTTGTACGGTCTGGCATGGTAGACGAGGAGATCGGAGGAGCCGTCCTCCGATACGGTGAAGCTGTTATGCCCCGGTCCGTATTCGGACGTGGCCTCGCTCGTCACCAGGACCGGCTCCGGCGACTTGCTCCAGGACGCGGGATCCAGAAGATCGCTCGCATCGCTGGCCGTCAGCAGGCCCATGCAGTAGCGGTGGTCGGTGCCGCTGGCGGAGTAGGCGATGAAGATGCGTCCCCCGCGCTTCAGCACCGCGGGCCCCTCGTTGACGCGGTGCAGCTGCATCTCCCATTCGTATTCCGGCTTCGCGATCAGCACCGGCTCGCCGACGATGGACCAGGGCGTGTCCATCCGCGCGATGAACAGGCTGGAGTCGCCGATGATCTGCGCCCAGACCAGATAGCGCACGCCCCGATGTTCGAAGGTCGTTGCGTCAAGGGAGAAGCTCTCGACCGGCAGCCTGATCCGCCCCTTCTCCGTCCACTCGCCGCTGATCGGATCTTCATCCGCGCATTCGAGCACATAAGGCCGGATATTCCACTTGTTCTCCGCGGTGCCGGCGGCGAAGTAGATGTACCAGCGACCGTCGATATGATGCAGCTCCGGCGCCCAGATGTGATTGCCCATCTCCCCGCGCTCATGCTTCCGCCAGATCACCTTCTCCTCCGCCGTCGCCAGGCCCGCGATCGTGCGCGATCTGCGCAGGATGATGCGGTCATATTCGGGGACGGAGGCGGTGAAATAGTAATAGCCATCGGTGTGCTTCAGGATGTAGGGGTCGGCGCGCTGCTCGATGAGCGGGTTCGAATATTGCTCGATGATGAGTTGGCCCTCCAGCACGTATTCGCCGGGTTCTCCCGGCTGCGCCCGATCCGCAGGCTCCCATTCTACCGGGAAACGCTCGACGATGCCGTTCTCCAGCTCGGCCTCCGCCCATCCGGGCAACTCCGGCGGCTGTCCCGGCGATGTGCGGACGACGGTATCTCTGATGCGGGTGATTTTCAAGCTGCGTATACCTCCTGAAGCCAGGTGGTCTGTATGGACTACATTTACATGATATACCATGTTTTCATAACCCTCATTTCATGTTCCTGTTCTCATATTCTGTCGCCCTGCCCTGTGCTTCCAACCATCCCGGATACTTCGCTTCCATGTTCGGCCGGACGCAGCCCTGACGCTGCTTCGTGCCCCCGGATCGAATACGTCGTCACCCGGCATGAGGGAATCTCCGCCGTCAGGATCGCTGATGACCCGTGGCGGGTCACCTCTGCCCTCGGCGAAGCGGTCGGTGATGGGACATCCTTCCGCGCAATCATGGGATACGATGAAATATTGTCTGAAACACACGCAGGCTTTTAGGCTGATTCTAAACGTATCAGAAGGAAAAATAAATGACTTATTCATCCTCTTACTGATCTATCATCTTGCATTTCGAGTGAAATGAGGTTGCTGCGTCCAAGAAATCCGAGAGACCGTTTCCCGACACCCAGGCGGTCAAAGCAAACGGAGAGACGAACCTGTCGTCTCTCAGAACCAGCGAAGTGGTCGATCAGCCATCAACTGCCCAGCACGACATCGTCCCGCTTGTCAAGCGATCTCCCGCCATGTCACCACGTACTCCGCGCCAGCCTCCGCATCCCATTCCAGAACGCCGTCCGCTTCCCGCAGATTCGCCGGCTCCGCCCCGGACGACTGGACGCGAACGGGTCCGCTTGCTCTCAGGCGGCATACGCCAGCATGCATGCTGCGTATCCTCGCCTCCTTCAATCGGCCATAGGCCCACTCGATATCCACTTCGTAGCCGCCCCTGGCGCGCAGCCCGGTGATGCGACCCTCGCTCCATGCCGCGGGCAGCGCCGGCAGCAGGTGAATCGCACCGGCATGGCTCTGCAGCAACATCTCCGCGATGCCCGCCGTACCGCCGAAGTTGCCGTCGATCTGGAACGGCGGATGGTTGTCGAACAGGTTCGGCAGCGTGGAATGGGTGAGCAGGGCGTGCACGTTGTCATACGCCTTGTCCCCGTCCTCCAGCCTTGCCCAGAAATTGACGATCCAGGCGCGGCTCCAGCCGGTATGCCCGCCGCCGTTCGCGAGCCTCCGCTCAAGCGTCACCCTGGCTGCCGCAGCCAGCTCCGGCGTCGTGCGCACGGTGAACTGTTTGCCCGGATGCAGCCCGAACAGGTGCGAGATGTGGCGATGCCCAGGCTCCGCCTCCTCATAGTCCTCCAGCCACTCGAGGATCTGGCCATGCTTGCCGATCGCCGGCCTGGGCAGACGAGCCAGGATGTCCTCGAAGGTGCTGCGCAGCTCATGCTCGCCGTCCACGATGTCATAAGCCGCGAGGCAGGCGGAGAACAGCTCATGCAGGATCTGGCTGTCCATGGCGGCGCCGATGCACAATTGCCCCTTCTCCCCATTTGGCAGGATATAGGTGTTCTCCGGCGATACGGAAGGATTGGTCACCAGCTTGCCGTCCTCCGTCTCCTCCAGATAATCGACGAAGAACAACGCCGCCTCCTCCATGATCGGATAAGCGCGGAGCAGAAACTCCCGATCCAGCGTGAACTCGTAATGCTCCCACAGATGGAGGCAGAGCCACGCGGCGCCCATCGGCCAATAGCTGGCCGGCAGATAGATGTCCTGCGGCGCCGTATCCGCCCAGATGTCGGTGTTGTGATGGGCCGTGAAGCCCCTTGCGCCGTACATCACCCGAGCGGTATGCCGCCCCGGCTCGCGCATGCGCTCGATCAGCTCGAACAGCGGCTCGTGGCACTCGGACAGATTGCACAGCTCTGCCGGCCAATAGTTCATCTGTGTATTGATGTTGATCGTATATTTGCTGTCCCATGGCGGCAGCATCCTCTCGTTCCAGATGCCCTGCAGATTCGCAGGCAGTGAGCCGGGCCGGCTGCTCGAGATCAGCAGATACCTGCCGAACTGATAATAGAGCGCGATCAGGCCGTGGTCATGCGCGCCCCGCTTCATCCGCTCAAGCCGCGCATCCGTCGGCAGCGCCTCAGCCTCCGGATCGGTCGCAAGCGCAAGCGCCGAGCGTTCGGACAGCGACCGGAAGTCCGCTTCATGCCGCCGCTTCAGCGCATCGTATCCGTGTCGCTCCGCAGCAGCCAGCAGGCGCAATGCCTCCGCTTCCGGGTCCTCGTAACGGAAGGTCGTGCCCGCGGCCAGGAGAAGCGTCAGCTCGTCGGCTCCCCGCACGATGAGATGCTCGCCGATGATCCTGATCTCCCCGCCGATGGCAACCGCCCGGACGGCAGCCCGGAAATCTGAACCGCCTGCTCCGCCGCAGTTGCCGCGCATGACGATCGTCCGCTCATCCGCCTTGACCAGTTCATCATAGTATCTGCCTCGGCCGCGCATCAGCCTGGCGATGACGGAGATGCGCTTCGGCCGGTCAGCCGTGAAGCGGATGACCATGACCTGATCCGGATAGCTCGCGAACATCTCCCGCGTATAGGCAACGTCGCCTGCCCGATAACAGACGGTCGCGATGCCGCTGAGCAGATCCAGCTGCCGCCTGTAATCTTGGATGGCTGGCGAGTCATGCTGCACCTCCAGCAGCAGATCCCCCAGCGGAGTGTAGTGGCGCTGCGTCTCCGGCACGCCGGACAGGGCGAACCTCGCCAGCTCATGCGCTTCCTTCAGCCTGCCCTCGCGCAGCATGCGACGGATGTCCGGCAGATAGACGGCCGCATCGGGATTGTTGCGGTCGCGCGGACCGCCGTACCAGACCGTATCCTCGTTCAACCCGATCCGTTCCTCGTGCGTCTTGCCGAAGATCATCCCGCCGAGTCTTCCGTTGCCGATCGGCAGCGCCTCCTCCCAGATCGAGGCCTCCTTGTCGAACCAGATGATGGATGATGCCTGCTTGGCCATATGGATCCCTCCAACTCCCAATCTAATATGAAGCGCTTACAAAGCCAACAGCTTGTCGAATTGGTGCTTCGTCCCTCATGGATCGCCCCGTTGCAGGTCAGTTATCAGCGGAACATGGGGCCTTTGTACCCAACGTTGAGCGGGGCACGGATGTCGGTCACTTCGAGGAGGTTAATTGGAAAGCTGTGTTTCATTCGATTGTTGCTTATGATACGGATGGCCTGACGCTCGACGTTCCGTTACGGCGGAAGGCTGGAGTCCGCGTGATCCTCAGTTCCTTGATCCCGCCATGAGCAACAACGAAGATAAACACAGCCAATTGGAAAGCCGTAATTCAATCGGTTGAGATTCCATAGAATCTTGCGCAGTTGCCGCCGAGAATGGCTTCCTGATCGGCGGTCGGGAGCGACTTCACATAATCGATCACGATGCCCATCACCGACGAATAGTCCCCATTCAGGAGACATACCGGCCAGTCGGAACCGATCATGAGCCGCTGCACGCCGAACGCCTCGAATACAATATCCAGATAAGGCCTGAAGTCCTCCGGCAGCCAGTTGCCGCGCTTCGCTTCCGTCACCATGCCGGACAGCTTGCAGCAGACATTCGGGTGAGCGGCAAGCTCGCGGATCGCTTCCCGCCACCCCGCGATCACCCCGCCGGCGATATCCGGTTTCGCGATATGATCCAGGACGAACGGTTGCTCCGGGAAACGCTCCACCAGCCGGATGGCCGGTTTCAGATGCCTGGGGAACAGCAGAAGGTCATAGGTGAGTCCATAATCCTTCAGCCGGGAGATGCCGCGCTGGAAATCCGCACGCAACACAAACTCGTCATCCGGCTCATCCTGCACGACATGCCTTACCCCTTTGAGCTTCGGATGCGGCGCGTACCGCTCCAGCTGCTCGTCGATCCGCTCCGAGCACAGATCCAGCCAGCCCACCACCCCGAGGATCGAAGCCTCCCGGTCCGCGAGCGCAAGCAGCCATTCCGTCTCCTCCAGCGTCTGGCGAGCCTGCACGGCGATGCTGCCCGCGAACCCCAGGCTCTCCAGATGCGGCTTCAAATCCTCCGGCATAAAATCCCGTCTGATCGGCACACAGCTCTCGTCCATCCATTCATAATCCCGATCATTGTACAGCCAGAAATGTTGATGTGCATCGATGCGCATCGCTTCAGTCCTCCTGTTTAGGTTTAGTCAAGTACGGCCATCGCCTTAATAACATGGTTAGCCGGGTTCAGCCAGCTCTTGAACTCATCAGGCACCCGCTCGAAGGGAACCCGATGGGTGACAAATGCCCCGGCATCCACGCTCCCGTCCGCAAGCGCCTTCATCACAAACTCAAAATCTTCCCTGGTCGCGTTGCGGCTGGCAAGCAGCGTCAGCTCCCGCGCGTGGAACAGCGGATCGTGGAAGGTGAGATCATCCTGCACCAGACCGACATAGACGAGAGTGCCACCATGCGCCGCATAATGGAAAGCGAGTTCCATCGACGCCTTGTTGCCCGTCGCGTCAAACACGATGTTCGGGAGCTCGCCGCCGAAACATTGGCGCAGCTTCTCCTCCACATTGCCGTCGCCGGTGAGCACCGCCTTCACCCCGGCCCATCTGCGGCAGAAATCCAGCCGATGCTCCACCATGTCCATCGCCGCGACCGTGGCTCCCTGTCGGACAGCCGCCATCATGACGCCGAGACCGATCGGACCGGCGCCGATGACGAGCACCTTGTCCTGCGGACCGGGAGATGCGCGCCTGACCGCATGCGTGCCGATGCTCAGCGTCTCGACGACCGCCGCTTCTTCCAAGGAGAGACCGTTCGCCAGGATCAGATGACCGACCGGCACAGAGATCCATTCCCGCATCCCGCCGTCAGTATGCACCCCCATCACCTGGATGTTCTCGCAGCAATTGGTCTTGCCGCGACGACAAGCCTGACACGCCCCGCAGTGCAGATAAGGGATGATGCAGACCGTGTCTCCGACGCGGAGCCCGCTGTCAGTCGCGCCGATCTCCTCGATCACGCCGGACAGTTCATGGCCAAGGATGCGCGGATACGTGAAGAAGGGCTGGCGCCCGCGATAGGCATGGAGATCGGTGCCGCAGATGCCGATTCGCTTCACCCTGATGATCGCATGCCCTTCCTGCAGCGCCGGCTTCTCCTGCTCAATCAACGTAAGTGTGCCGGGATGTTCACATCGAATCGCTTTCATCTCTGATTCTCCTCTCTTCCGCTTGGCCAGGTTTTGTTCATGATCGGCTTCAGGATCTCCCGGACCTCCCTCAGCAGCTCCTCATCGAGAGGCTCCTCGATCCATCGCACATTGTTGCGCAGGTTGTTCGGATCGGCAGTTCCGGTGAGCGTGGACGGGATGCGCTCGTCGCTGACCGAGAACTGCAGGGCGAGCTTGGCAATGTCCGTTCCGCGCTCGGCGCAGTGACGGGCTGCCATCGCGCATCTCTCCCGGATGTCCGCCGGCGCCGGATGCCAGTCGGGCGCTCCGCGCCTGCTCAGCAGCCCCATCGAGAGCGGCGAAGCGTTGATCACCCCGGTCCCTCTCTCCGCGAAGTAGGGCAGCAGCTCCGTCAGCGTCGTATCGTTCAGGGAGAAGTGACAATAGCTGATGACCGCATCCACCTGGATCTGATCCAGCACCTTCGGATAGATCGCCAGCGGCAGCCCCGTGATCCCGTGGAAGCGGATCTTGCCCTGCTCCTTCAGGCGATGCAGCACAGGTATGCTCTCCTCGACGATCTGCCGCAGGTCGCCGAACTCGATGTCGTGCAGATGCAGGATGTCGATGTGATCGACGTTCAGCCTTCGCATGCTCTCCTCCACGCTGCGCACGATGCGCTCGGCGGAGAAATCGAACTCATCCGCGCCATAACGCCCCGACTTGGTCGACAGGATATACCGGTCGCGCGGCACGCCCCTGAGCGCTCGGCCCAGCACCGTCTCCGCCCGCGTCAGGCCGTAGTACGGCGATACGTCGATCAGGTTGATCCCGAGGTCCAGCGCCTCGTGCACCGTGCGGATGCCCTCCGCTTCATCGATGGGGCGGAAAACGGAGCCCAGGGGAGAGGCGCCATAGCCGAGGATCGAAACCTTCAGCCCGGTGTTGCCCAATTGGCGATATTTCATGGTCCTTCCTCCAGATTCGAAACTTACGTAACTTAGTTAAGTAACATCGACGAATGCGACCGACTCAGATCGCCTCCACATCGCCGCCGACATCGAACAGCCGCTGCAGCAGATACGTGGCCGCGCCGATCGCCGCCGCGTTCTCCCCGAGCCCGGATACGACGATGCGCGTGTTGCGCCCGGCATACTTCATCTGGAACCGCTTCACCACCTGGCGGATCTCATCGATGAACGGTTCTCCCGCGCGCGACAAGCCGCCCTCGAGGATGATCACCTCGGGGTCCAGCAACGTGATGACATTCGCCAGCGCGGTCCCGATGTACTCGGCCGTGTCATGGATGATCTCCATCGCCAGCGGATCGTGCCGCGCCGCCGCGAGGAACACATCCTTCGCCTCCAGCTCCGCATCCGCACGCGCCGGAGCGATCGAGGAAGCGCGTCCCTCCGCCATCGCCCGCTCCGCTCGCCTCGCGATCGCGTTGCCGGCGGCCAGCGACTCCAGGCAGCCGCGGCGGCCGCAGGCGCAGACCGGACCATCGCTGTCCACCGTCATATGGCCAAGCTCGCCGGATGTGCCCGATCCGCCGTTGAAGATGCGGCCGTCCAGATAGAGGGCCGCGCCGATCCCGTATCCGAGATTGACGCAGATGAAGCTGCTCACCTCGCCCCTGCCGTGCCCGAACCATCGCTCGCCCATCGCCATCGCCCGCGTGACATTGTGAATCTGGATGGGCAGATGGAATCGCTCGCGCAACCTGCCGATCAGATCCACCTGCTCCCAATGGAAATCCGGCGAGAACAGGACGACTCCTTCCTCCAGCAGGCCGGGCATGCCGACTCCGATGCCCAGGATGTGCTGGTCCGAAGCCTGCGGCATCGCCATGACCCGCTCGATCGACCGGACGATGCGCTCGATCACCTGCTTGCTCGGATCGCTGACGATCGTCGGCGTCGTGTACTGGCAGAGGACGTTGGCCGCCAGATCCATGAGCACGCAGTTGATGTTCGTCGTGCCGACGTCCACGCCGATGATCGCATACCGCTCGGAGGCGAACTCAAGGAGCTGCGGCGGCTTGCCCCCGCTGCTCATCCCCTTGCCGATATCGCGGACCAGCCCATGCTCGGCCAGCTCATCCGTGATCTTGATGACCGTCGGGATGCTGAGCCCGGTCAGCCTGGCGATCTCCGCCTTGTAGATCGGGCCGCGCTCGCGGATCATCGTCAGCACCATTTTCTTGTTGATCGTATGAATCCAGGATTTGTCTGCTTTCATGTCCATTAAGTGCCTCTTTGGTAACTTATGTAACCTTCTTAAGTAAGTATATCGTGATGGCCGAAGATCCGTCAATGCGGATGGGCGCGAACCACCCTCGTTGCCTGAATCCAGGCGGAATGCCTGCGTTCCTCCGACGACTTCACGAGATCAGCCGCGGGCTCGGGGACGGATGCGTCGCTTCTGCCAGCATCCTTCGACCTCTCACGCGACGCGATCAATCGCGCGTTCTCACGCATCCTTCCCTTGCCCCGGCGCCCTCCGTCCCCTTCACACGATCAATCGGCGAGGACGATCACGCCCTTCTTCAGGATGATATTCGCGTAGCGGGCGTTCTCGCCGGTTGCGACGATCGCATAGGCCTTCCTCGCCCTCTCGTAAAAATCAAATCGTTCCATCCGCTCCATCTCCATGTCTGCATGACCAAAGTCCGCAAGAAGCCGCCGATACGTTTCCCAGATCGGCGTCTCCGCCGTGTCGCCCGGCACCACATCCATCAGCGCGACGGGGCTGCGCACATATTGATCCAGCGGGAACAGGGGCAACATCCCCTTCAGCAGCTCCGGAATGCCGAGACCATCCGCACGAATCAGACGCGCAGCATGGCTGGCGGCGGGAAAATTGGAGTCGGCCAGGACGATCTCATCGCCATGTCCCATCTCCATCATCACTTTCAACAACTCCGGCGAAATCAGCGGTGATATTCCTTTCAGCATACGATGTTCCTCTCTGTTGTCATGTTGTTTTCTTGTTTTCGCAGTTAGCAGTTGCTCGCCTGAATGGGCTGGTCGGTTCACCTGTCCGTGCGGAAAACCTGCTCACTCCGCACATACTCCACATCGCCGACCCCGGCCCGGACATTGGCCACCCTGGCCGCAACGAAGAAAAAGTCCGACAGC
This sequence comes from uncultured Paenibacillaceae bacterium, assembly GCA_937957685.1. Classification (GTDB taxonomy): domain Bacteria; phylum Bacillota; class Bacilli; order Paenibacillales; family DA-C8; genus Insulibacter. The sequence goes on along the minus strand of CALGAO010000014.1, from coordinate 11,301 downwards.
CGGTTGAGGTAGGCCCTCACTTCCTCGTTGATCGCCTGCTCGCGCGCCAGCGTGACGATCGTCCGCTCCGCCCTTCTGCATACGGTGCGGCAGACGTGCAGGATCGCCGATGCCGGCGTGCCGCCCGGCAGGATGAAGCGCCTGATCTCCGGACACTCGGCGTCATAGCGGTCGATCCATCGCTCGAGGCGTTCGGTCATCGCGGCATGCACCCGGTACGGGCGAATGTCCCGCTTCGCCAGCGCCAGATCGGCGCCGCAATCGAACAGCTCATGCTGAATCTCGACAAGATCCGCCCGCAGATCCGCGAACACCGCCTCATCCAGCAGGCTCACCGCCTGACCGACGAAGCTGTTCAGCTCATCCACCGTGCCGTATGCCTCCACCCGAAAGTCATCCTTCTCCACACGCGCGCCGATGACCGAGGTTTGACCCCTGTCTCCTGATCTGGTGTATATCTTCAACCCGCATCCTCCGTTCGTTTCAGCTTCCATGCCGGCTCCAGGCTCCCCTGCAGCAGGATCTGCGGCACTCCATGCACCGGGTGGGCAACGATGGTCGGACGAACGCCGTACACCTGCTCCAGCAGATCGGCGTCCAACACTTCCTCCGGCGTCCCGGTCTCGATCACACGGCCCTGATGCAGCACCAGGATCCGGTCACAATAAAGGGCAGCCAGGTTCAAATCATGCAGCACGGCGACCACCGTCACGCCCTCTATTCGCTGCCAGGCGCGAATATACTCCATCATCTGCTGCTGGTAGCCGATGTCCAGATAGGTGGTCGGCTCATCCAGCATCAGCAACTCAGGCTGCTGGGCGGCCGCCTTCGCCAGCGCGACCCTCTGCCGCTCGCCGCCGCTCAACCGCTCGATCGGCCGTCCGGCGAGTGCCTCAAGATCGAGCTCGCTCAGGATTCCGCCAATCAGCGGCTCCACATCCGTCTGCTCTTCGCCGAGCCAATTCTGATACGGATAGCGCCCCATCTCGACCACCTCGCGCACCGTGAATCCTACCGGAGGCAGCGCCTCCTGCTGGAGCACGGCGATCGAACGGGCGAGCTGCTTCTTCGAATAGGCCGACAGCGGCTGACCGCGGAAGATGACCTGGCCGGCATCCGGCGCATCCGCTCCGGACAGAAGCCGGATAAGCGTGGACTTGCCGCTTCCGTTGGGGCCGATGATGCCCAGGCACTCGCCCTTGCGCAGCGTCAGGTTGACATTGCGAAGCACCGGCTGCCCGCCCAGCGATTTGATGATCCCCTCAGCCTCCAGGAGAGAACGGCTCTCCTGCTTCAAGTCACTCATCCCGCTTCCTCCCCCTTACGCTTGTGCCTGATCAGCAGCCACGCGAAGAACGGCGCGCCGATAAAGGCGGTCACGACGCCCAGCGGCAACTCGGCAGGGCTGAGCGCGAGGCGGGCGATCGTATCCGCCCACAGCACGTAGATCCCGCCGTAGATCGCGGACAGCGGCAACACCAGCCGATAGTCCGGTCCGACGAGCAGCCGCATCAGGTGCGGCGTCACCAGCCCGACGAAGCCGATCGTCCCGGACACCGATACGGCCGCGGCGCTGATCAGGGTGCCGATGACGAGCACGGTCTTCTTCGTCCGTTCCACGTGGACCCCGAGATGCAGCGCCTGCCGCTCGCCCAGCGAGAACAGATTCAGCGTTCGCGCCAGCGCCAGCATCACGATCCCGCCGACGAGCACATACGGCGTCAGCATGGCGACATGCGGCCAGCCCCTCAGCTGCAGGCTGCCCATGAGCCAGAACACGATGCCGTTCATCAGCGAGTCGGACAGGGCGATGAGCAACGATACGATCGCGCCGAAGAACGCCTGCACGACCACGCCGGCCAGGATCATCGTCTCGGTGCGGAACTTGCCGTTGATCGACGCCAGGCGCATGACGATGAGCAGCGACACCAGCCCCGTGCAGAAAGCGGCGATCGGAATCGTCCAGTTGCTGAGCAGGATATACGGCAGGCCGAACGTGATCATGAACGCCGCGCCGAGCGCCGAGCCGGAAGCAACGCCAAGCGTGTACGAATCCGCCAGAGGGTTGCGCAGCACACCCTGGAAGCCGGCGCCGGCGATCGACAGCGCGGCGCCGACGAGCACAGCCAGCACGACCCTCGGGAATCTGACCTGCAGCACGATCTGCCTGTAAGGCGAAGAACCAACGTCATCGCCTGCTCCTGTCAGCCAGTCCGTCATCGCGTGCCAGATGATCGACCAGACATCGCGGATCGGGATATGGGCGGATCCCACAGACAGGCTGAGGATGATCGAGAGGACGAGGAGCGCAAGACCGGCTCCTCCCCACCACAAGAGCTTCCTCTTCATGTCGGTTTACTCGCTGAACAGCTCAGGATAGACGCCCTTCGCCACCTGAGTCAGGGCATCGGTGATGCGCGGCCCATAGCGGCTGATGATGTCGGCGTTGATCCCGACGAGTGCGCCGCTTCTCATCGCCGTGATCTCCGAGAAGCCCGGACGGTTGCGGATCGTCTCGATGAGCGGTTGCCCCGTCTCATAATCATCCACCTCCGCATAGATGATCACGTCCGGATCGGCTTCGATGACCGCCTCGGCACTGATCTGCGCCCATTTGTCCAGATCGGCCGCGATGTTGATCCCCCCGGAGAGCGTGATGATCTCATCCAGGAAAGAGCCTCTGCCCGCTGTCCAGAGCGGGTCGTACTCGACATAAACCTTCTTCTTCTGATCTTCCGTCAGTCCGCTGACCTTGTCAATCACGTATTGCTTGTCGGCGCGCATCTTCGCCGCCACCTCCTGCGCCGCCACCTGCGCATCCGTGATGAGGCCGATCGTCAGGATCGATTCGATCACCTGGTCGATGGTTTCCGGCTCCGTGGCGAACACCCGCACACCCAGATCTCTCAGTCCCTGAATCTGCGCCCCGTTCAGCGACACGCCGGCGATCACCAGGTCCGGCTGAGTCGCCAGCAGCGCCTCCACATTGCCCTGGATGTTGCCAACCTTCGGCTTCGTGAGCGCTTCTTCCGGGTAGTTGTCGTATTCGGACACGCCGACGACCCGATCGCCGAGACCAAGCGCGAACAGGATCTCCGTCTGATGCGGCGCGATCGATACGATGCGCTGCGGCGCCTCCTCGAAGGTCATCTCCTCGCCCGATGCGTCGGTGATCGTCAGCGGATATGCGGTGCGAAGGCTCTCGCTATCGTCAGACCCGGTCTCCGGTGTCGCCGTTTCATTGGCTCCCGTACCTTGCTCGACCTGAGCGTTCTGGCCGCTGCCCGTCTCCGTCTTCGCATCCCCCGTTCCGCATGCAGCCAGCAACAAGACCATGACCAACGCCAGCCATCCTGCCAATCTTCTCTTCATGTTCGTTTCTCTCCTCCTGGTATGTATGAGTACCGAATGCCGCATGCGCTCGAAACATTCCAGCCGAGAAGCCGGTTACGAAAAAACCTCCAATCCTTGCCGGATTGGAGGTTCAGCGTTCAGGCACGTATGCGCGATGCAGTTGGCATGACCCGATTAGCCGTATCCTTTACCGCGAAGGATGCAACGAGCTAAGTCTTCAGGCAGGTCTCCTGACTTGGGGGTGTCGACCGTTCCGCCTTCCCATCCATCCGGACAGTGGCATCTAGGAACAGGTCACCCGCTTCACAGTGGCGCGACCGTGCCGGATTCTCACCGGCTTCCCTTTTAACTCCTGCGTCAATGCGCTGTCGGACAGCGGCATGTTCTTCGCAGAAGCACCTGAGACTGGTAATGTTATTCAATTCTTGCAAGCTGACATTCTTGTAAGAGATTATACGCGATAGAATCTCAGGAAGCAATACCAACGTCCATGCTTGGCGCACAGGACCTCCTCACGGCACGCCATCGCGCCAGTCGGTCGGTCAATATCGCCACGCCACGCGGTGCGGATAACCGCTCTGCACGGAATTGGCCACCTTGACCATCTCATCCGGCGGGAACCTGTCCTTCAGCTTCGTTGGAACGACGAGCATATACTGCCAGCCCCATCTTTCGAAGGTGAGCACATGGTAGCCTTCCTCCGGCGTCAGGCTGAGCAGCGCCCCCGTGCCATCGTTCAGCTCATACGTTCGCAGGACCCTCGACGGCGGCACCTCGATGCCGTGTTTGCTTGGCCGCATCAGGATCATGTAACGATGATCCGGGCGGCTCTCGTGCAGATAGTTGATCTCCAGGTAGTCCTGGTCGGTATAATGGGTGCTGCAGATGGCGAGCTGATGCGTGAACCCGACCGGCGGCGTATAGAAGGGCAGATAGATCTTCTGCATGTATCTCATCTCGCAGTCCCGCACGGCCTCGACCACGGATGTGAAGCCGAGGGCGAGATAGGGCTGCTCGAAAGCCGCGCGCTCCTGCTGAAACACGCTCTGTTCCGCTTCGCGGCGGGTTGAACCGCCGTCCCCATCCAACGCTTCGTCCGCTTCCGTGACCCGCTCCCCCTCAGCCGAAGAGCCCCGCTCAACGGCCGTTGCCCGAGGGGCTGATCGGGCGCGCGGCTGTTCCGGTGCTGCCGCCTCATGCTCCGGTTCATCCGATGCAATGCCCGGCGATTCGCGCTCCGCCCTGTCCACGACGAAGATCAGTCCCGCGAAGATGAACAGTCCGACGAAATAAAGCACCAACAATCTCTGCATATAAAAAAACACCTTTCCAAGCTTTTGCCACATAGGGTTTCCAAAAGCCTGGAAAAGTATCCTTGATTCGTCTATGGCTGTGCCGGCTTGTTCTTCACGTACTTGCTGGCCTTCTGCAAGGCTTCATCCTCTGTCTCGCCCGTGATGTACCGGCCGTTGATGTAGATGAACGCGTACCGCTCGCACGGTCCGCAATACGACTTGCAGCCAACCCGGATGCGTGAATCAGGAGCCATCTTCTCCAGTTTCGGCAGCAGCCTGTTCACATTGATATGCTTGCACTTGTTGCAAATGCGTATGTCATTGGCCGGTTTGGCGCGTTTCTCCACATTCATCAATACTCACCATGATAGCCCTTGGAAGGATTCGTGATCACATAGCCTTCCTCCGGGAAATAGAGATAATCGATCTTGACGCCATCCAGGAAAGGCTCGTCCTTCTGCAGGATGATCTCGATCCCCTTGTCGGTCGTGACGACCTCGTCCCGATCCGTCGGCGTATCCAGCTTCAATCCGTAATGGGCATGATCGCCGTGCATATGGGTGATATAGACGCGGAACCTGAGCTCCTTGTTGTCCTCTTTCTCCAGCTCTCTGGTCAGCACCTTGGCCGCATTGCGCGTAATCTTGCATTTCATACTCGTATCCACTCCTGTTCGGTTCGGTCCGACAGCAGTCCGGGGGGCCAGCCTGCCGGATCGTCATCATTCTCTATTATTATAGCTGTTTTGGGTCGGATAATCGAGCGCTGTCGGACTGGCCCGAACGGAACGAAGCTCGACCCGCGCATGGGCGCTGCTCCCGACCGAAGCCGCCGATCGCGGAACCCCTCCGTGGCTAGACGAGACGCGGAGTCTGCCAGACGACGGTGCTGACCTCGATCTCCGCATCCAGCCATTCGCGCGCGATCCGCCTGAACAGATCCGCATCGCCGCTGCAGAAAAATTGATGCACGGGCATCTCCCTGCCGGAGGCAAGCTGCCCCTTGTGATACAGCAGCGTGCTGATCTCGCGGGCCGTCTCCTCAGCAGAGCTGATGAGCTCGACGCCCGGCCCCAGATATGCGGAGATCTTCTCCGCGATGAACGGATAATGGGTGCATCCCAGGATCATGCAATCGATGTCGGACTGTCGGAACTCCTGTAGTTCCTCCGCGATGACCTCATCACAGATCAGCGAATGATACAAGCCCTGCTCCACCAACGGAACGAATCGCGGACATGCCTTGCTGTACACCTCGAGGTGCGGTGCGATCCGCTTCAACGCCTGCTCGTAGGCTCCGCTGCGGATCGTGCCCTCCGTGCCGATGACGCCGATCTGTCCGTTCTTGCTCCGCTTGATCGCGGCGCGCGCTCCGGGCTGGATGACGCCCACCACCGGCACATCGGTCATGCTTCGAATCTCTTCAAGCGCTACGGCGGTTGCCGTGTTGCATGCGATGACGATCATCTTGGGATCAAAATTCAGCAGATAATCGACGATCTGCCTGGTGAACATCCGCACCTCGTGCGCCGGTCGCGGACCGTATGGCGCCCGGAGCGTATCCCCGTAATAGATGACCCTCTCGAGCGGCAGCTGCCGCATCACTTCCTTCACTACTGTCAGTCCGCCTACACCTGAATCCAGGATTGCTATTGGCTTTTCCAAAGAAGCATCGCTTCCTTTATCGTATTTTACTCGCATCCGACATTGTACCATATGAAGATCTCCAGCCAATGGTTCCCTGTACCGATGCGTCAGAGATCGAGGGCATCTGAATAGAAAAGCCGGCACGACCGTTCCCGGGTCGTCCCGACTGAAGCGCTCCTAACCGAGCTCACGTTTCAGATATTGCTCTATGCTGTCTGCGAAGACAGACAGCAGTTGGGACATCTTCGGTCCCCAGGCTGCAAGCAGGCGTTCGTCGACTTCATCGTATCGCTGCACGAGCAGCCGGCGAAGCTTCACGAGTTCGAACAGCTCCGCGCCTGTGCTGAGGTCGAACACTTCCTCCCCCTGCAGCACTTCGATGATATCCTCATAGCTGCTGGCATCGCGCATGACGAAACCGTCGATCATCAGGCTGCCGATGTCCGTAACGGCTTCGATGGACAGGTGCAACACACGCTCCCGGGAGAGGCGCAGCACGAGGGGATCCAGGTGCTCCACATCCCGCTCCACCGTGTCCGATGCCTGGATCAAGAAGGTGCGGATATAGGTCAGCCGTTGTTCGATTTGCTCCCGATCTACGAAGTACACGTCAGATCCTCCTGCTATTTGCGATTTCTTCTGGCCTTGCGCTTGAGCCAGAGCGTGGCGACCACGAACGTCAGGAAGATGATCACCACGACCAGGATGTATTCAGATATGCTGTGGTCCATTGTAGTGGCCTCCGTGATCCTGATCAGGATTCGTAATCGACAGCCAGGGAGATATCCTTGACCGTCGCGATATATTGCAGCACTTCCTGGTGTACCGGATGATCATTGTATGCGCGCAGATCCTCCAGCGAATCGAATCTGGCCACCAGCGCGAGATCATAGGAACGCTCCGAACGCATCACGTCGATCCCGACTTCCAGCGATCTGAGCTGCGGAATCTTGCCCTCCATCCCGGCGAGCACATCGCGGGTCCGCCTGATGTTCTCGGGAGAGCGGTCCTTCAGCTTGAAGAAAACAATATGCGTGATCATATGGCTTCAATGACTCCTTCATCATATGTAACTGACAAGATCCTATCAATTGTATCATATTTTGCACGCCATGCCTACCGCGATGAGGAAACCGACCGAGACGCCACAGGTTCGGCCCGCCTCCCAGCCGACATGAAACGGAATGATCGGCTCGCAGGCACCACTCAAGCCAGAGGCTGAGCCAGCTACTTGCGCGCCAGCTTGTTGAAATGCTCATGCAGCGGAGCGCGCAGCTCGAGATACGCCTCGAGATACGGCGCGTACAGCTTGCCAATCTCCGGATCCGGAGTGACAGTGCGGATCGACAGCTGCGGCGAGATGTGGTCCCAGGCATCCTGCTCGTCGCGATAGACGCCGCTGCCCACGCCAGCGAGGAGCGCGGCGCCCAGCATCGTCGCTTCCTCGACGCTCGGAATGTAGAAGGTGCATCCGGTCACGTCCGCCTTGATCTGCATCAGCACCTGGTTGCGCGTCCCGCCGCCGACAGCCGTGATCGCGTTGATCGCCTGCCCCGAAGCCTGCTCGGCAGCTCGGCGGATCGCCGCGAACTCGTACACCGTGCCCTCCAGCACGGCACGCATCATGTCGGCGCGGGTATGGTTCACACTGATGCCCACGAATGACGACAGCATGTTCGGATTCGGATTCGGCGCACCGCTGCCCGACAGATACGGGAAGTACAGGATGCCCGTCGGCCGGTGCTCCGTCGCCGCCAGCATGCGGTTCATCTCCTCATAAGGGATCGGCGGGTCCTGGATCACCTTGCGCATCCACTCCACGGAGCCGCCGGAGGAGGAGATGCCGCCCATCCAGAAATATCGCCCTGGCAATACATGCTTGCCGTGCGACATGCCCGTCCGGAACTCCGCTTCGCCAAGCGTCCGCTCCGGAAGCACGCCGACCAGCGTCTCCGCCGTGCCCATCGAGTCGAAGACGTGGCCTGGCTGGAGCGCGCCGACGGCCACGCTGGCGCACAGATGGTCATGGCCGCAGACGGCAACCGGCAGCCCTGCCGGGAGACCGCACCTCTGCGCCACCTCCGGCAGCACGGTGCCTCCGGCCTGTCCGGCCGGCAAGACGGCGGGGAAGGAGACGTCGCCGAGACCGTGCCTCTCAAGGAAAGGCTTGTCCCAGCTTAACGTGCGCAGATCATATGCATACGTTCTCGCGGCCAGCGAGGCGTCGGTGAACCGCTCGCCGGTCAGGCGGAAGGCGATATAATCCGAGACCGACAGCCAGCAGCCGCGATTCAACAGTTCCGGGTCCTGATCCTTCAGCCACATCAGCTTCAACATGCCGTACTTGAAGCTTGGATTCAGCCCCGAGCGCGAGAAGCGCTCGAGCGGGTCCTCCTGCGCCTTGAGGCGCTCCAGCTGCGGCAGGGAACGCTTGTCGAACCAGGGGATGACATGTGATCTGGCCCTGCCTGTGTCCAGGTCGATGACGAGCCCGGCCTCCGCCATGCTGGTGATGCCCAGGCAGCGCACGGCGCCGCCCGCTTCAGCGGCCGCTTCACCCAACACGGCGGCCGCCGTCTCCCACATCCATTCCGGATCGTAATGCGGCAAGCCATCATCCGTATATTGCGTGATCGTCGGACGGCTCGCCACCTTCAGGAGCCTGCCGTCCGCATCGAAAAGTCCAGCCTTGATATTCGTCGTTCCTACATCCAGTCCGAGTAGCAATCCGATCATCCCTCTGCTATAACGTTTTCCACTATTTTAACATGATCGCGGGGAAAGAAAAACTCGTTTGTCGACGGTTGGCGATCCTCGCGGGAAGCGCCCCGCCAGGATGCAAAGCAGCGACAAGGCTCAGGCCCTGATGCGCGGCGCCGTGGCGTCGCAGCCCGGAAGCGCGGCGGCGCCGGCCTGGGACAGCTTCGTCAGGTAGTAGCATTCCTCCCGGGCCATATGATCGGCCATCAGCGGCATCAGCGTCGCCAGCAGCACGTTCGTCAGCTTCATCTGCTCCAGATCGTGTATGAACTGCCTGAACAGGCCCAGCTCGATCTCGACCTGCTCGTTGAACCTGCGCAGGGCCGGGAAGTCATCCAGCTGCGTGCGCAGGAAACCGGCCATCTCAACCGCTTTCAGATAGAAATGGGCAAAGGTCGTCTCGAAATGCCTCGATCTCTCCCTGAGGCGCATCTCCACCTGGTCGAGATTCGCGCCGATCGCCGCAGCGTGGCCCGACGCATCCGGCAGCCACAGCAGGTGATGATGGAAGGCGTCGAATTCCGGCGTGCGCTCCGCCTGCAGGAAGGTGAGCACCCGGATGTATTCATCCAGCTCATTCACCATGTGATTGATGAACGTGGGCGTGAGATGGATGGCGAGCTGACCGCTGAGATGCTTCCTGAGCAGGTGCAGCTTGAAGTTCCGCAGCTCCAGGGTATGTCGGTAAACCATCGGGCCCAGATCGCGCAACGCCGCACCTCCCAGCGGTTCCCTGGCGACCTGCAGCAGCTGGTCATAGACCTGCACGAAGGTGCCGGCACGTTGAATGTCCTCCGCTTCCCCCGGCGCCAGCGAATCGCGGATGAAGCGCGCGTGATCGCCAAGCACCTGCAGCCAGAAGCGATGCTCATAGAGCGCAGCCTGTTCGAAGCTCATGGGTTCTGCATTCCTCCCGGGTCCATAATGTACACCAATGTCATTGTATGTGCATTCGCCCGGAAAAGTTCCTGTTGCGATCAAACGGCCCAAGCCGCATCATCCGCGCAAGAAAAACAGAGAGACAGCCCGGCGGATTGCCTGACTGCCTCTCTCCCGCAATCTTTGGAATTTTAGTAGAAGATCGTGCGGCTGACAATAACGAGCAAAATAAACAGCACGAGAATCGTACCCGTAGACGTCCAGAATCCACCATAACCGCCAGCGCTTCCTGCGTAACCCATTCAGCTTCACCTCCCGATAAAGCGTTGATACAGTATATAAACGCCTCTCTCGAACGGTGTGGTCAAACGCACATATCACGGATAAATTGGACATCTGCCGGGGTGCGTGGCCAACGCCACGTATACCGGGGCTTAACGTGCCCGTGACCGGTCAGAGCTTCATCTTCTCGGCGGTCGTCAGGCGACGTCCCGAGACATCGAACTGCACCTTGCCGCTTGCCAGTCCGATGATGCGCGTCGCATACTGCTCCGCCCACTCGATCTGCGGAATCGTGAAGAAGACCGTCGCCTTGTGCTTGTCGCACATGTAGCGCAGATCCTTCAGCACCAGCTGCGCCGAATGGGGATCCAGGCCGATCACCGGCTCATCGGCGACGATGATCTCGGAGCCCTGGATGAGCGCCTTCGCCACGGCGACGCGCTGCTTCTCCCCGCCGCTCAGCGTGCCCACCTTGCGATGGGCCAGGTCCAGCAGCCCGACGTTCTGCAGGTAATCCATCGCCGTCATATACTCCAGCTTCGTTCTTGCCCCGATCACCTTGCGCCAGGTCGGGAGCAGGCCGCTGAGCACGTTCTTCAGCGCCGTGCGGTTCGGATTCAGGCTGATCTCCTTGGGCGGCAGATAGGCGCATACGCTCTTGTAGCGCTGCTGCGCCAGCCAGCCCTGCTTGATCAGATCGTGGTCATCATAGATGAACTCGCCGCCGTCCCATCTCTCCTTCAGCGCGATGCATTTGAGCAGGACGCTCTTGCCGCTGCCGCTCGGGCCAAGGATCGCCACCATCTCGCCCTGCCCGGCAGCCAGATTCACGCCATCCAGCACGATGTGGTCGCCGTATTTTTTCTTCAGATTGCGTATGATCATGAGTTCAACTCCACCTACTTCGTCCTGTCGGGATTGGTTTGGATGCGATTACAAGGGTGCCATCTCTTATTTTCATCTATTGTAACTCTATCACCCGAGGGAACACAACTGAGCAGAAGCACAAGTGTGTGTCAAGCAATTGTGGGCAGAATTTTGAGATTGGTGAAATCGATGCTTCAGCTCCAATCTTGGTAGCGCTT
>CALGAO010000013.1 GCA_937957685.1 uncultured Paenibacillaceae bacterium | reverse complement strand
CACCCCAAACATACGTTCCTATCCATAATATACCAGAACATATGTTTGTAAGCAACAATCAAGTTTAACTGAGCCAATATTTTAACTAGACATGTAAAAATGGCGCTTGAAAACCCCGATCGAAGTTAACTTTTTAACCTTATTTGCATACGACCGCTCGCGAACCATCCTGCCCGACCGAAAAAGGCCGAGCCGAAAACAAGTCGTTTTCAACCCGACCTGATCGATCCCCGGCATGAGAAGGAGATGATCATCGAACACCGTCTCCCCACGTGGCATCCGCACCCATCGCCAGTTGATCCTGTCGCCATCTCCCACATCCGACAATCGCATGCCCCAGTGGAGATGTATCATACCATCCCCACACGGCACCCCATACACCGGCAGAGGTACATATCGCACCGGCTCCACCCCTGGCTCAGGCGTGCATCGGAAGATGCACATGGAACACCGTCTCCACGCCCGGCTCACTGCTCGCATAGATCCTGCCCTTGTGCCGCTCCACGATCGCCTTGGCGATCGCCAGGCCCAACCCATAGCCGCCGCGAGCGCGCGTCCTGGCCGGATCCGTCCGGTAGAAGCGGTCGAAGATGCGATCCAGCTGATCCCGCGCGATGCCTTCGCCGGTATTGGCGACCAAGATGACCGCCTCATGATGCTGCTGCATCATGCTGAAGCGAATCTCGCCGCGCGGATTCGTGTACTTGACCGCATTGTCGAGCAGGATCATGAGCACTTGCTGGAACTGCTCCCGATTGCCGTACACGGTCAGATCCGGCTGGATGTCATACTCAAACCTGAAATTCTTCTCATAGATCAGGGCCTCCATCGTCAGGATCACATTCTCCGCCGCTTCACTCGCCTGAAAATACGAATAAAGGGTCGCCTCCTGCTCCCGGGCCTCGTCCATCTGGGTCAGATACAGCAGGTCGCTGGTCAACCTGCTCATGCGCTCCGTCTCCGCCAGTATATTGCCCAGCCACTTCGATTGGCTCCGGATCGTCTCCTGTTCATTGGCCAGCAGCACATCCACATTGGTGCGAATGATCGCAAGCGGCGTCTTCAGCTCATGGGAGGCGTCGGCGATAAACTGCTTCTGCCTGAGAAACGCCTCCTGCACGGGAGCGAGCGAACGATTGGCAAAATATCGGCTGATGAAAAAGATCACCACCAACATCACGACCGCCGTCCCGACAAAGGTGTAGATCAGGTTCGTCAGGATGATCTGCCGCGCCGTCACGTCGAGGAAAGTCAGCCTGTATCCGCCCCCGGGGGCTTCCTGCACGACGTAAGCCCAGCATTCGCCCTCGACCGTGAGGCGTCCCTCCTTCCTGCCGGAATCCTGCGCCATCTCCAGCATGGAGGAGAAAAAGGACGCATCCGCATCGAAGAAGGAAAAGATCCGCACGATATTCATCCTGTCGTCCGTCAGGATCGTGAACGATGCCGTCCGGTCATCCGCGGGACGCGGCTCGACGGGCGGCAATCCCCTCATCCGGTTCTCGTCGCCGAACCCGCCCTTGGGCCCGCTGATCCGCCCGCCGAATTCCGCGGCGCGATGCAGCTCCATCTCAATGTCCGAATGAACATTCTGATAGGTGATCATGTAGATGGCAGAGAACGAGATGAGCATCAGCACCGAGATGGTGATCATGATCAGCTGCAGGAACCGGTTGCGCAGCTTGCGGAACATCATGAACCCACCTCCAGCATGTAGCCGACGCCGCGGATCGTCGTGATGCGGACCGAGGATTGAAGGTAGGCCAGCTTCTTCCGCAGAAACGAGATATACACCTCTACATTGTTGTGCTCCGCGTCCGAGTCAAACCCCCACAGCTTCTCGATGATCTGTTCCTTGGTCGTCACCGCCTGCTTGCGGGAGATCAGGAGCTCGAGCAGCTCGCATTCCTTCATGATCAGCCTGATCTCCTTGCCGCTGCCGATGCGGGACAGGCGCAGCGACTGCGGGTTCAGTTCGATGTCGCCGAAGCGCCATGTATCTTCCTGCAGCGTCTCGTCCCTGCGCCGCAGGGCTGCGCGGATGCGCGCCAGCAGCTCCTCGATCGAGAACGGCTTGGCGACATAGTCATCGGCGCCGCTGTCCAGGCCGGCGACCTTGTCCGGAATCTCGCCCTTGGCCGTCAGCATGATCACCGGCGTGGAGATGCCTTCGGCACGAAGCGTGCGCAGGAGGCTCAGTCCATCCATGCCGGGCAGCATCACATCGAGCAGGATCAGGTCATAGATGCCGCTGAGCGCATCATCCAACCCCCTGTTTCCATCATGCGCCACATCGACGGTATAGTGATGCTCCTTCAGGATCTGTGCCAATGCTTCCGCCAGATGAGCCTCGTCTTCCACGATCAGTATGCGCATCGTTCATGCCTTCTTTCTTCGTCATTCTCGGTCTGTGATTTCATCTATCATACCGGCCCAACCTTTAATCAATCTTAAATCATGCTTCTTCCGCCGTCCCATGGCTCAACGGCGCTCAACAGCGCATGCTCTTGTGCTCGATGCGATCCTATAGTATATTTTGGGCAAACTTCCTCAACTGGCAAGTCTCGAGAGCCCTATGGTCAACCCATGCGTTTATGGATACAGAAAGGCAGTGATGCGTGTGCGGTCTTTCCCCTTATTCAGGCGATTCGTTGTCGCGATCATGGCCGGCCTTGTTTTCACCCTGATCATGTCCTGGTTCAACTATACTCCTGTGGACCAACGAATCGAGCATATCTATTACTACTCCTATTCATCCCTGGTCGTCGGCGGCCTGATCTATGTCATGCCGATCTTCCTGATCATCGGCATACCGGTCTCTGTCCTGCTGGACCTCATCCTGTTCAGGTCCCGTGTCAGGAACCGGATCGCAGGCTACCTGCTTTCCTTGATCATGTACGCGCTTGGCGGAGTGTTCGCGGCGGCCTTCCTTATGTTCCTGCTTCGTGGCTGGCGATTCTACGAGACCTTCAACAGAGGATTTTATGTTGTGCTTCTGGCTTCCATCCTGGCATCGTGGCTGTTTCTGCACGTTTCCATGGGGGTTGATCTCCTGACGAGAAGGGCCAGTCGCCGGACAACGCGAGATTGACACAGAGAACCTCCAGGATCACGGTCCACGTGGTTTTGGAGGTTCTCTGCATGCTCAGGGGCGTAGGGCGCGCATCACACTCTTTTTAAGTTTCATTAAAGGTTCAGGGCTTATGATGGATGCACAGGCAAGCACGACGAAGCAACGGAAAGGGACGATCATATGGCGATCGAAGTTTTCAACCGCTACGAGAACAAGTATCTGATGGACGAACAAGCCTGGCGTCGTGTGTACCGGGATCTGATGGAGTACATGGTGGCCGACGAGCACAACAGTCAGACCCCCTTCTACACCATCTGCAACCTGTATTTCGATACACCGACCGATGAGCTCATTCTCACGATCCCGGAGGATCTTGCCTATGAGGAAGCCTTCGCGGAAGTGTTCCGCAAGTTCCAGGTGAAGCACGAGCTGCTGAAAGTGAGGACGACCGAGCTGGGCAGCCTGTATGAACTGGTCTATGCGGTGGAGATCAGCGACGCGGTGAAGCAGAAGGAATTCATGGACGAGATCCGTTGCCGCAACGGCAATCTGGACATCACCCTGACGATGAAACCGACTCCGGCTGAAGCCTGATCATGGGAGGGAAGAAGCATGAACGACGGACGATCATGGGGACTGAAGCTGTCCGGCATCCTGATGAGCCTGGTGCTGCTCGCCGCCTGCGGCCAGGACGCCGCGCAGCCCAACTCTTCGGGACGAGATCAGGCGGGTGCGGGCGGCAACGGCGACAGCACCGGCACAGCGGGTCCGACGGAAACCGTGGTTGCATCGGAGAACATCGAGGTGCCGGGCAAGACCGGATACAAGGACTCCTACTACGAGGTGGAATGGTCAGCGAATGACTCGACGATGATCGCCCTTGGCGGCAGCAGCGCGCAAATATCCGGTTCCGGAGCGGCCTTCGCCGACGGAACACTGACGATTACTGAGGGGGGCACCTATGTCCTGAGCGGCACCTTGAACGATGGCCAGGTGGTCGTCGATGTAACCAGGGACACGAAGGTGAATCTCATCCTGAATGGGGTTGAGATCACCAACGATGACCAGGCCGCGATCTATATCAAGGAAGCGGACCGCGTGACGATGACGCTGCAGGAAGGTACGGAGAACTTCATCAGCGACGGGGCCGAATACCGCTTCCCGGATGGTTCGGACGAACCGACCGCAGCGATCTACAGCAAGGCGGATCTGGTGATCAACGGGACCGGGGCGCTGACCGTCCAGGGCAACTACAACGACGGTCTGGTCAGCCGCGACGACCTCATCATCATCTCAGGCCAATATGCGATCACGGCGGCGGATGACGCGATCATCGGGCGCGATCTGCTGGCCGTGCAAGGCGGAACCTTCCGGATCCAGGCCGGCGGTGATGCGCTCAAGTCAACGAACGACAAGGAAGCAGACAAGGGCCACATCATGATCGAAGGCGGCACCTTCGAACTCACCGCAGGAAGCGACGGCATGCAATCCGCCGCATCGATCCGGATCGACGGAGGTTCGTTCCATATCCTCGCTGGCGGCGGCAGCGCAAATGGCGAGGTGAAGTCAGAACCGAACTTCCGGGGAGGACGCGGCGGAAGCTCGGCTCGTTCCAGCCCGGAGGATACGCCCAGCACCAAGGGCATCAAGGCGAGGTCGAACCTGCTCATCACCGGCGGCAGCTTCGTGGTGGACGCGGCGGATGACGCGCTCCACAGCAATGGCAACATCGTCATCCGGGATGGCGACTTTACGCTCCTTACTGGGGATGATGGCATACACGCCGATGCTTCGGTGACGATCGAAGGCGGCAGGATCGCCATCGCGAAGAGCTACGAAGGCATCGAAGGCGCGGCGGTGACGATCCTCGGCGGAGAGATCGACATCCAGGCCGATGATGACGGCATCAACATCGCCGGCGGCAACGACGGCTTGTCGATGGGAAGGCCGCGGTCGCAAGACAACTTCGCCTCGGCCGGCCCATACTTGCTGTCGATCCAGGGAGGCCGGATTACCGTTACCGCCGAGGGCGACGGGCTCGACTCGAATGGCTCGATCGAGATGAGCGGCGGCACGGTGCTCGTCAACGGACCGACGATGTCGATGAACGGCGCGCTCGACTATGACGGATCGTTCCGGATCAGCGGCGGCGTGTTGATCGCCGCTGGCAATGCCAGCATGGCGGCAGCGCCTTCGAGCGATTCGAGCCAGCATTCGGTCGCCTTCACCTATTCATCGATGCAGAAGGCCGGAACGAAGTTCGCGCTGAAGGACGCATCGGGCCAGGTGGTCCTGGAGGCCGCGCCGACCAAGGCATACCAGTCCATCGTCCTGAGCTCGCCCGATCTTGCGTCCGGTGCAACGTATTCGGTCTATACCGACGATACGAAGCTGTACGAGTTTGAGGTCCAGGATGCGGTCACCTGGCTGAATGAGTCGGGCGTAACCACCGGCAGATCCGGCGGCGGCTTCGGCGGTGGCTTCGGAGGTGGCAGAGGCGGACGGGTCGGCGGCGGGTTCTGATCCGGCCGCGTCCGAACAGACAAGCGGCGATCTCCGATGCTGCCCGCGTGATCAAAGGAGCAGGTTCGATAATAAAGCGAACCTGCTCCACCTTGCGTATGCAGCCTCTGTTATACCAGACGCACTGCCGTGCCGCTGACGCTGACCATCAGCATGCCCTCGCGAACGACTTCATAATCGATGTCCACGCCGAGGATCGCATTGGCGCCGAGCCTCTGCGCCTCATATGTCATCTCGCGTACCGCCAGCTCTCTCGCCTCGCGCAGCTTCGATTCGTACGCCCCTGATCTGCCGCCGACGATGTCGGTGATCGAGGCGAAGATATCGCGTACGATGTTCGCGCCCATGATCGTCTCGCCTGTAACCAGGCCCAGGTAGCTGTCGATCTTCTTGCCCTCCACGGAATGTGTCGTCGTGATGATCATGATTCAACCAACCCTTTCCTATCCAACGGTTTATGCCTCGTACGCTTCCCGCGTCTGGTGGCTATCTCCAATTGTAGAGATTTCATGCAGCAAATGCAACGAAAGAACCCTTCTCGATCAAGCTGCCCCGGCATCCATCTTCCCGTGGAATAGAAATGCCCGAGGCTGCCTGCCAATCACCATGTCCGCGCCATCACGCACTTCGCTGCAAAGCAAAAAGGGACCGCTGCTTGCGATCCCCGGGTCCGATTGCCTGATGCGTCTGTCATTAAATGCCCGTATGAATCGGGCTCGGGCGCACACCCGCTAGCCGGCAGCCGGCGGATTACTTCGCCTGGATATAGCCTTCCGCCTTCAGCAGCTCCGCGATCAGCACGGCGCCGCCAGCCGCGCCGCGCAGCGTGTTGTGCGACAGCCCGACGAACTTGTAGTCGAACAGCGTGTCTTCGCGCAGTCTGCCGACCGTCACGCCCATGCCGCGCTCGATGTCGCGATCCAGCTTCGTCTGCGGTCTGTTGTCTTCCTCGAAGTAGGTGATGAACTGCTTCGGCGCGCTTGGCAGCTCGAGCTCCTGCGGACGACCCCTGAAGCTGTTCCAGCGGGCGATGATCTCTTCACGAGATGGCTTCTTCTCGAAGGAGACCGATACAGTCGCCAGATGGCCATCCGATACCGGCACGCGGATGCACTGGGCGGAGATGAGAGGCGCGTTCGCCTTCACGATCTCGCCGCCCGAGACCTGCCCCCAGATGCGCAGCGGCTCCTGCTCGCTCTTCTCTTCCTCGCCGCCGATATACGGGATCACGTTGTCGACCATTTCCGGCCAGTCGGCGAACGTCTTGCCCGCTCCGGAGATCGCCTGATACGTGGAGACAACGGCGCGAGTCGGCTTGAAGTCGAGCAGCGCATGCAATGGCGGCACGTAGCTCTGGATCGAACAGTTCGGCTTCACCGCGATGAAGCCCGTCGAAGTGCCGAGGCGCTTGCGCTGGGCAGCGATGACCTCGAGATGCTGCGGATTGATCTCCGGGATGACCATCGGCACATCCGGCGTCCAGCGGTGAGCGGAGTTGTTGGAGACGACCGGCGTCCCTGTACGCGCATATTGTTCCTCCAGCTCCTGGATTTCATTCTTCTTCATATCGACCGCGCAGAAAATGAAATCCACCCCGTCAGCCACCTGTTGCACCTTCGCGGCATCCTGCACGACGATCGACTTCACGCTATCCGGGATCGGCGAAGACATCTTCCATCTGCCTTGCACCGCTTCTTCATAGGTCTTGCCGGCGGAGTTGGCGCTTGCCGCGATGGCCGTCACCTCAAACCAGGGATGCTGTTCGAGCAGCTGCACGAAGCGCTGGCCCACCATCCCCGTTCCGCCTACGATTCCAACCTTCAGCTTGTTTGCCATGTGAACCTTCATCCTTTCATAACGAGTAGCTTTGCTGTATAGAAAAAATAAAAAATCCCATCCATAAGACATCCAAGGTCTCAGGGACGAGATCTGCTCGCGGTACCACCCTACGTTCACGAATATGTCGCCATATCCGCCTCTTCGAGTACGGCATGCCGGGATCAGCATGCTTATACTCTAGCTCTGTAACAGGAGCACCTGGCACACCACCCCCTCGCGCATGCTCGGTTCCGGCGTGCAGCTCTGAGCCTTTCTTCAATGACGAACCTTTACTCCTTCCCAGCCATCGGAGCTCTCTGTGAAAAGGTTTTCGCCATCTACTCTTCTCATCATCGCTTTTAGATATATACTGTATCATATCACGTTTATCCCGATTAGGGAACGTCTATTTTCGCCAAACTCACATTTGGGTGATGCCATACGAAGCCAGGACGATCTGAACCGATGAGACAGGCCTGTCTGGCCGCTGTCATTCATCAGGCGGGTCCAGGCGATCCGGCAGATGGTCGGCGATCCATTCAAGGCAGATGATCGTGTTGATCGACCATTGGGAAGCCGTATTGGTCGATATCCAGGGGATCTCCCGAATCTCCCGCACATATTCCTGCTGCGGTACCGGCTGATCCTCAAGCGGAACGTCCACGCTCCAATGATGGCTGCTGCGAAGCAGGTAATCCCACGCCTGGCGGGCCAGCTCCGCGTCGTTCGTGCGGCTGGCGGCATAAGCCATCATCGTCGTCGACAGCATCGGGATATTCCAGTCCTTGCCCTTGATCCGGCCATTCGTGCGGCGTTCTTTCTCTTCTGCCGGCAGATTGTAGAAGGCGCCGTATTCGATGAGCATCTGCTCCCATTCCGGATCCTGCAGCAGATCGGCCAGCTCCGTCCACACCTGGGCGCCGCCCATGCTGATCATCAGGTGATGGCCGTAATTTTCGTCGCTCATGTACATCAGCTCACCGGTCTTCGGATCATAACCGAAGGTCGGTCCCGTCAGCAGCCGATCCGGCATTCGCTTGAGACATTCAATGCCTCGCTTCATCTTCTCGAGACAGGATGCATCCTCATGCCGCTCCCACTGCACCATCCAGTTCGAGCAGAAGGCTGCCCAGTCCGGACCGCTCCGCACGTGGGTCGGGAACTCATCCTTGGCGAAATAGGCGCGCATCGGATCGATGCCGACCGTCCGGTAGTCCGCGTCCTTCGCCTCATCCATGATGTCTCCGATCCGCTCGTCCGCCGTCAGGTAGTAGTAGAATCGATGCAGCCCCGCCATGCCGATGCGCGCTTCCTTGCAGCCGCAGCCCCAGTGGAGCACGTTGTGCCTGGAGCCAAGCCCCGCGTACTCGCCGATGTGATAGACATCCACCTCGCTCGTATGCCTCGTCATCGCTTCCGCCATGCGGAAGATGTCGGCGCGGCCTGTGCGCAGGAAGCTGTACCAGAGCCAATAGTTCGGCGCCAGCTCGGTGTTCTGCCAGGCGCAGCCACCAACATCGTATTTCCACGTGTGACGAACCGGGTCATAGCTGTGCATCACATCGCCGTAATCCCAGAAGCCGTACCACCTGCGCTGCTCGATCTCGCGCTGGTAGAAGCGGATCAGCTCATCCAGCGTATCCTCCAGCCGGGCGCGCATGGGCGTCGAACGATCCGGCAGGCTCCAGGAGCCAAGGGCGCGGGTCACATGATACCGCTCCGGTGAGCAGACGAGCAGCGACGGCTCCTCCTTCTCGCGGGCCATGGCATCGAGCGCCTCCGCATCGGGCGTCTCACCGCAGCACCAGATCATCAGCTCGTTCGTATTGCCGATGCCATAGGGCGTGCTGCGCAGCTCGTATGCCCCCTCATAACAGGATTCCACATAGGTCTTCGTATCATAATGACGCAGATCCATCGCCGGTGCATCCGGCGACCACAGCCAGGCGGTCACAGCGACTTCCTCGCCCGCGCAGCCATCCACCTCCAGCGCCGACGGATGCTTCTGCCAGAAGTGGCGGACGCCGATCGCCAGTCCCCCGGCCTCGGAACCCGCGTAGACCAGGCCGCGCGCCCTGATGCCCGCCGCAGCGCGAAGCCAGGAGCAGTTCTCCTGCGTTCTCTTGGAGATGACATAGCCGTCGCAGCCAGACTGCACCAGCTTGAAGCTGTTCCATTCCGGTGAATCGGCCAGATGGCGGAGCAAGAGCGCGTCCTGTTCAGGATCGAAGGCGATGCGTCGGCCAGTCAGCTGCTGCTCGTACAGCTCGCGCTGCCTGGCGGTCAGCCGCCACAGCATGAGCCCCTTCGGTGACTCGCTGAACCAGCCGGTATCTCCGGCAAGGCGGATATGCCGATTGTACAGCGGCCCGCGCATCGGGACCGTGAACCGGATGCCGAGGCCGCGGATGTAATCCTGATGCGGATTGCCATCGTACAGGAAGGTGTGCACCATGCGGATGGCGTCCAGGCCGGCATAGAAATACAGTCGCACCGTAAACGGCAGCCACAGGCGCTTGTCAGGCAGCAGGTGTCGGCCCTGGAGCTTGACCACCGCGCGGATCGGGCCGGTAGACTCGAGGACCGCCTGTTCGATGATGCCGGTGAAGGTCTGCTCCAGCATGACGCTCGCGCCAGCAGCCCGGCTGCGCTGCTCCCGGATGCCGACGAGTTCCCCGCCGGAGCAGACGGTTCTCCCGTCCCGCACGATCTCCCGGATAAGTGCAGCGCCGGTACGGTTCACCCGGCAGAGGATCGCTCCTGTATCGATCTCGATATCATCTTCTCTGGTCCGCACGGTGAGAGCAGGGGAATTTGGCGCGGTCCCGGTCTGTTGGATCGATGCAACAGCACTCGCGGCGGCCTCGATTGGCGAAGGCTGCGCTGAGATCGCCGTAGCAGCCTCTGGCCGTTCGGTCGATGACAGGTCTTTTGAAGCCACATCCGGCTGTTCGGTCAGCGTGGGGGACATCGAATCTGCTGAGGTCCCTTCCGCCAAGCCTGGTGCAGCGATATGGGACTCAGCCTTCGATGGAGAGGCTGGCTTTCCTGTCCTGCGAAGGATGTAGCCGTCAGCCGCGCCATGGATGACGGCGGCATGGGCTGTCCACTTCACGCTGCCATCCGGCCAATACGCCGTCGGCCACGTTTGCATCGGCACGGGGTGATCGTCCGGATCGAACAGGTCTAGTGATAACTCGTCCCTGGACAGCTCCCCCTGCTTCCAGGGCACCCCCCAGGTGACTCCTGCTGGCCGTTCAGGCGGCTGCTCTCCCAGCCAGCTTAGCCGAATCTGCTGCTCCTGCCGTAACTTTAACTCTGTCATCATGCTCGTCCCCTCTTGTCCTTGATGAAATTGATCGTATATGCTGCCGGTCGATCTCAAAGGCTTGCAAGCCTCCCTCGATCGCTTCCTGCGGCTGTAAGCAGATTTTTTCTGCTTACAAGCCTCTCTCGACCGCTTCCTCCAGCTGCAAGCAGATTTTTTCTGCTTACAAGCCTCCCTCGATCGCTTCCTGCGGCTGTAAGCAGATTTTTTCTGCTTACAAGCCTCTCTCGATCGCTTCCTTCAGCTGCAAGCAGATTTTTTCTGCTTACAAGCCTCCCTCGACCGCTTCCTCCAGTTGTAAGCAGATTTTTTCTGCTTACAAGCTTCTCTCGACCGCTTCCTGCGGCTGTAAGCAGATTTTTTCTGCTTACAAGCCTCTCTCGACCGCTTCCTCCAGCTGTAAGCAGATTTTTTCTGCTTACGCCCTGCTCTCGCTCTAACGGTTCCTCAGCGGCCCGAGGGCCGCCGCCTTCACCGAGTGAATCCGGCCTATCGATCTCCCGCCCGCACAGCTTCATACACCTCAAGGTCCGAGTATTCCGCGATCAGCGGCGACATCTGCCGGAAGCCGATCTTCCCCCTGCCGAGCACCGGGCCATACGTCACCCCGTCGTCCACGTAACGGAAGATCGGCAGGTCATCGATCGAGAACGCGATCAGCGAACCGCACTTCACGATCTGCATCCGATATGGCGGGTCGCTGTATTCCACGGGCGGCAGCGGGTCCGCGCCCTGCGCGGTGAGATGGAAGCCGTAGCTCTTGCGGAGATTGCAGGTCTGGAATCGCCTCTCTTCCGGGTAGCTCTTTCGGAAGTACGAGATATGATAGGCATTGATATCCCCGTGATGATACTGGTCATAGATGCCGGTCCGTCTGGCCAGCGACGGGTCGAACAGGTCTTCGCCATTCCTGCCCTCCGCCGCGAAGAACATGATCGCCAGTCCCGGCTGGCGAATCGGCCAGAACTTCCAACGGATGATGATATCGGAGGGAAAAGTCTCCCGGCACCAATACACGATATTGGCCGCCTGTCCCTCTGACGGATGGCGCGTGCTTTCCAGTCTCATCCTGCCAAGCGGAAATGTCACCGCTCCATCGCCTTCCATGACGAAATCGGCCACATCCGCGGCACCAGACAACCTGTTCTCATACAAAAGCGCACCCGGCTCGATCTCCTGTACGCCCGGAACGATCATGCTCAGGCACTCCTCTCTATTGACGGGATTTTCACCTATCACTATGTCAGCAGAACCCGTATTTGGCAATTGCACTTTTTTGCCCGGCGATGCGGTTCCAACTTTCCCCAACAACAAAAAGCCCTTGTCCATCAAGGGCTTCTTCACATCCCATACAAGGGCACCATTTTTGCAGGATAGGATTCTTTTGCAAGTAACAAGGGTTGGGCTCATGATCAGGACTTGTCCCGTCCATCAACCGTTGAAATCCACTTTGCCTTCCTTGCTTAGGTAATATCGGGCGACAGGCTGAAGCTGGTCATCCAGCTCATATACGAGGGGAATGGCTGTAGGGATATTGATATTGACGATGCCGTCAGCGGGCAGATTGTCGAGGTATTTGACGAGCGCCCGGAGCGTGTTGCCGTGCGCGCTGATCAGAACGCGCCGATCATTCAGCAGAGATGGGGCGACCTTCTTGTTCCAGTATCTCAGCACGCGCTGCTCCGTATCGACCAGACTCTCGGTAAGCGGAATGTCCTGCGGGGAGAGATGCTGGTACCTGGCTTCAAACGCCGCATTGCGAGGGTCTGTTCTCAGCAGGGCAGGCGGCCGGATATCCGCGGACCTTCTCCACAGCTTCACCTGTTCCTCGCCGAAGACCCTGGCCGTCTCCTCCTTGTTCAGGCCTTGCAGAGACCCGTAATGGCGCTCGTTCAGCATCCAGGACTTCTCCACGGGGATCCAGGCGAGATCAAGCTTCAGAAGCACGATCCATAACGTGCGGATCGCTCTCTTCAGGTACGAGGTATAGGCAATGTCAAAGACATATCCATGTGCCTGCAGAATCTCGCCAGCACGGTTCGCCTCTTCGACCCCTTCCTCCGACAGATCGACATCCGTCCAGCCGGTGAAGCGATTCTCCAGGTTCCATACGCTCTGACCATGCCTCAGAAGCACCAGCTTCTTCATCTGCCATCCCTCCTGAATGGACGTGGTGGTGTGCCTTTCATAGATGTGCTTCAGCCGCGCCTATGAATGTGAGGTTGTGTTTCGGCATGGTTGTGCCATGGCCGACGTCATGATGTGCAGGCGATAGCCGAAAAATGGTTGCAGGTATATCTTAACACATGTCCGTATCAGATGGTATATCCATCCATAACAGACAATCATTGCTGATATGTTACACAATAAACTTGTAACCCGCTCCCCAGACCGTTCCGATATATTGCGGTTTGGACGGGTTATCCTCAAGCTTCTCGCGAATGCGGGCAATATGCACCGTCACGGTGGAGGCATCGCCCAGCGCATCCATGCCCCATACGCGCTCGAACAGTTCCTCCTTGCTGAACACCCGGTTCGCGTTCTGCAGCAGGAACAGGAGCAGGTCGAACTCCTTCTGCGCCAGCACCACTTCCTTGCCGTTCACGAACACCTGGCGCGCATCCTTGTCGATCGTCAACCCCCTCACCTGGAGACGGCTGCTCTTGTTCACCCCGCCCACTCCGGCGAACCGTTCCTTCATCCTGTCATAGCGGGCCAGATGAGCCTTCACCCTCGCCACCAGCTCCGCCGGGCTGAACGGCTTGGTGATGTAATCATCCGCTCCCAGATCCAGGCCCTTGATCTTGTACAATTCCTCCTCCCGCGCGGAGACGAGCAACACCGGGATGGCCTCCTCCTCGCGGATCGTGCGCAGCACGCCGAAGCCATCCATCCCCGGCAGCATGATATCCAGGATGACCAGATCCACGGTCTCATGTTCCAGGAACTTCAGGGCCTTATGCCCATTATCCACGATATGGACGCGAAACCCCTCAAGCTCGAGATAATCTTTCTGCAGATTGGCGATGCTGATGTCGTCTTCGACGATCAAGATGGTTTTCATAGATCCCTCCGTCTTATCCGGTCAGTATGCGCAACAAGCGCCAGCTTGAACATTCACGATCCGAACTTTCCATGCATGGCCGTCAGCGTCACACCATTCCATACATGGTTCTTATCGTATGACCGTCCGGATCATTCTCCACTCATCCCGTTCCGTTCATGGTCCTCGTCGTCCGACCGCACCATTCTTTGACTGATCGACCCATTTCATCTTCCTCTTCATCACACAGAATCACACTGACCCGTTCGTGGGCCTCATCGTCCGACCGCCCGACAACCCTCGATATACATTCAATACTTGCGCAGCGAGATCATGATCCTCGTCCCTTCACCGACGGTGCTGGTCGCCCAGATGCGCCCATCATGCGCCTCCACGATCTGCCTCGCGATCGCCAGCCCCAGGCCGCTGCCGTCGACGTTCGAGCGTGACGCATCCGCGCGGTAGAATCGTTCGAAGATATGCGGCAGATGCTCCTCCGGAATGCCGGGCCCGTTGTCGCGCACCTCGATGATCGCCGACGTCCTCGTCTCCCGCAACACGAGCTTGACAAGCCCCTGTTCGCTTGCGGCATGCTTCAGCGCATTGCTCAGGATGTTCTGCATCACCCGCTTGAACCGCTCCGCATCGATGCGGATCACCACCGGATCCTGCAACTGATCCTCCAGCGTGAGCCGGACGCCTGCCCGGTCGAACTCGTAGCGATGATCCTCGACACAATCGGCAAAGTACGCTTGCATATCCACCTGCTCGAAATGATAGGGCAACTGCTCCAGGTCGAGCTTCGAATACAACAGCAGATCGTCGATCATGTTGTTCACCTGGATCGTCTTCTGCCGGGCCGTCTCGAGATATTGCGCCATCTTCTCGGGCGTGCTGGCCACGCCGTCGATGATGCCCTCGATATAGCCCTTGATGGAGGTGACCGGCGTCTTCAGATCATGAGAGATGCTGGAGAGCAGAAACTTGCGGTTCTCGTCAAAGCGCTCCTGCATGTAGATCGTTTCCTTCAGCTTGATGCGCAGCCTTTCCAGGGAGCGGCTGAGCTCCTTGACCTCGCCCTCTCCCTCCACCGCGATGCCGCTGCCAAGATCGCCCTCGCTCATCTGGATCGCCGCTTCATTCAGCCGGGTGACAGGCTGGATCACGCCGCGTATCAGACGCCGCGTCACCCACAGGTTCATCATCAGACAGATGACGAAGAAGCAGATGAGGCCGATCATGGCCGCATCCAGATACAGGCTGTCCGGCATGGCGGGAGGAGCCGGCGGTTCAGGAGCGAGGACATTGGTTGCAGCACCGCCGCCCCCAGGCCCCCCTTGCGGCAATGCCCCGCCGCCACTCCCGTTATGCACTCGAGCGCGCACGGCTGTATAGACCATGACGACCAGAGCCGACAGGATGAACGAAGCAAGCACGGAGGCCAGATTCCACAGGAAAAATCGTCTCGTAAGCGGCATCGTGCGTCATTCCTTCCTTCCAGCGAATAGAGTTGGCTACTGTGTGATCTGCTGACATGCACACATGTTCCGTCCATGCGACATCGGTTGAAGGTCGGTCAGCCATTCGGCGTTTACGGTTGAGCAAGGCACAATCCTGCCCATCATCCGCCCTGACGATCATCGAGCGAACCGGCATGACCTCCAGCGAAAGTGCTGCGACATAGCCTTGCAGGCATCACAGATCCCTGCGATCGAACAGATAATATCCCGCGGTGAAGAGCATGAGGCCGCAACCTGACAGGAGCATCGTCTGCCGTAACAGCTTGAAGGGATTGATCGAATCGGAGATCCACAGCGTATACCAGCTTAGCTGGGAAGTGAACAGGAAGCTGGAGAATCTCGAATACAGCAAGCCGATCGCAATAAAACCGACGAAGACCAGCACCGACAGGAAAAAGACCGCAAGTCCGCTTCTGATCACATTGCACAACAGAACCACCAGCAACGCGAACACGAAGATCGGCACGAAGGTTACGAGATACGCGAGCAATACGCGCAGGATGCCAACGATGCCCGATGAACCCGGGTTAAAGATGAAGCCCGCTATGAGCGACACCAGCATGATAAATAGCAGATTCACCAGGATAAATGCGGCGATGTTCCCCACCTTGGCGCAGAACACGCCGAATCTGGACACCGGACGGGTCAGCGTCAGCTTCATGGTACCGGCGTTCCATTCCCCGTTAAACATATCGATTGCCACAAAGGTGGTGAACAGCGGCAGGATCGTATACGTAAACACCGGCAACACCAGCAGCGGAAATTCCGTGCTTCCGGCGATGCGAAGACCGAAGCCGGCCTGGAAAGCGGTCACGGCGGCCTGCCCGATGAGCACGCCGAGCACGGACAAAATCGCGGCAGCGATCAGCTTTTTCTTCTTCAGCAGCTTCACCATCTCATTGACAAATGCTGCCTTAAATCCTGCCACTGCGATCCACCTCGCTGATGAAATAATTTTCCAGCGAAGCATAATTCGCCAGAATATTGCGCGTGTACTCGACATTGACCAATTGTCCTGCGTAGATGATGCCGACGCGCGTGCAGGTCAGTTCCACATCATGGATCAGGTGGCTGGAGATGAAGAAGGTCGTCCCCGACTCCTCGTTGAGCCGCTTGATCAATCGGCGCATGTCGAGCATCCCCTCAACGTCCAGCCCGTTCAGCGGCTCATCCAGGATGAGCAGCTTCGGACGGGACAGAAGCGCGGCCGCAACGCCGAGCCGCTGTTTCATGCCGAGCGAGAAGCGGCGAGCCTTCTCACGCTTGTATCGGATGAGTCCGGTGATCTCGAGGCATTCGTCGATCCGCGCCTGATCCACATCGTCGTAGTATCTGGCGAAGAGCTTCAGATTGTCCTCCGCCGTGAGATACGGATAGGATTCGGCCGTCTCGATGATGCAGCCGATGTATCTCATCGCGTCGACGAACTCGTGCTGCACACTTTTGCCGAAGATCCGCACCTCGCCGCTGTCCGGCCGCATCAGGCCGACCATGATCTTCATCGCCGTCGTCTTGCCTGCGCCATTGGGGCCGAGGAAGCCGAAAATGTCACCTTCGTCCACCTCCAGGTTGAGATTCGAGATGCCCCGCCCATTACTGTACATTTTATTCAGACCGATGATTTCGATTGCTTTGGCCATTTCCATGCTCACATCCTTCATCTTCGGGCTGCCCGGATGCCCGGGTCAGAGCCCGGCTCTCCGGCAGGACAAAAGGCTATTCCAGCCGGCTTGCGCCGACCGGAACAGCCCGCGTCCTATTCAAACACCCGTCTGAATTCTCCATCGAATGTAGTCAGAAGCTCATAGATCACATTGCCGTTTTCATCCGGGATAACATTTGGATAAATGTAGATTATGCCCGGTCTGGACGGATAGATCTGCGCCTGGTAAGTGACGCCATTCTCATCCTTGTACTCGAAGACCGTGCTCCAATCCTGCTGCCTCGTGACGAACTCGATCGACAGCGGCGTTCTGCCGAACTCGTCCAGATATTCCGGATCAACCGTTTCGTAGAGACGACCTGTGACAGAATCGTTCCCCACAGCGGTGATCTCCAGGGTACGCTCGCCGATCTTGACGAAGCGATGCGTCTCTTCCAGCACGATGTCGTTGCGGTAGACGCCGATATATTTGCTGCTGAATGGGAAGTGATCCGAGGAATACTTCTCGACGACCGCACCGGTCAGATCCGGCCTCGTCACCGTCGTGCTTCCGATGTCGGTCAGCTGCAGGTTCAGGTCGACGACAAGCTCGTGTGGCACGCCGTCATCGTCCGCACCGGACACGATGATCTTGCCGGTCAGGCTCCTGAGCAATCCGGAAGCATCCTCCTCCGCCCTGCCGGAAACCTGGCTGACATACACATCCTCCGTGATCCTGGGAATATCCTTGTAGGAACTGTTGTAATCAAATATGGTTTGCTTGAGCAGGAAGGACAGCACCGCATTCACCAGAGTCGGAACCTGCATCTGGGACAGATGGCCGCTGTATACCTTGCCTCCATCGGCGCTCGGCTCGACCACCACATAGTCCTTCAGATTGCCGACAAGCGCATCCGCGATGCGCTCCATGTCGGAGGCGACATCCTCCTGGAACGGGTCTGTGTATGATTTCCAGAATCGGTTTCCGTTCGTGTACTCGGTCACATAGAATTTGTTATCCTCGGTGAGTCTTTTGCTTGCCTGTATGTGCTCATCGCGATATTCATACCAACTGTAGCTCTTGCCATCCGGTCCGGAAGTCAGACTGCTTGTCTCGGAAGCGCGTTGCGTTGCATTGACCTTCATCGTCTCCACATGATGGTTGATCACCTTGCCATCAATCGTCATCTGGTATTCAGAGACCAGCGTGTAGCTGTCCAGCCCCTCCTCGAGCTGCGCCGAGGTCCGCTTCACAGCCTCCTTCAACCGGTCGTAGCCTGTGCCCAGCGTCATGTCGGCCAGTGCGGTGGTGAGGAAGAGGCAAGCCCCCACGGCAAATGACAATGCGATCAAAGCTTTCTTGCCCAGCTTCTTCATGTTCGCTCTCCTTTGCATCATCAAAGATTCGGAAGATCTTCCTGTCTACCATTATAGACACTGCAGCTTGCAACCCTCTGAATAAATCATTAACAATTTATTAATTGTTGCCCAGCCTCATAGACGGACGAAGGGCCGAAACGGTTGCCGCGAGGCACCGAATCGGCCCTTCCATATGAAGCCATGAAGCCGCCTGCTTATTGCTCAGCCAGATTCATCTCGGCACACATGAGGATGAACGCGCCTGCCCCATGCAGATCGTTCTCGTTCGTCGGACGGGCGATGTAATGCGCGTAATCGCCGATCCCGGTGCCGATGCAGATCTTCGAAATCACCAGGTGTCCGTTGTCATCGAACCTCAAGGTGTCGATGACGCCGCTATAGCCTTTCCAGGCGTATGCCATATACTTCTTGTCCAGATGTCCGAAGCGCACCGCCTTGGCGATCGCATGCACATAGAGCGCGGAACAGGACACCTCCAGCCAGTTGTCCGGCCGATCGCCCTTGTCCACGACCTGGTACCACAGGCCGCTCTCGTCCTGGAACTTGACGAGAGAGGTGAGCAGATCCTGCAGGATGCTGACCAGCTTCGGCTTGTCCTTGTGATCCTCCGGCAGATGCTCGAAGATCTCCAGCAGCGCAACCGGATACCAGCCGATCGCCCGGCCCCAGAATTCCGGCGCGCAGCCCGTCACCGGATCCGCCCAGGCCGCCTGCTTGGACTCGTCCCAGCCGTGATACAGCAGCCCGGTGCGCGGATCCTTCGTGTGCTTCTCCATCAGGATCGCCTGATGGGCGATCACATCGAAAAATTCCGGGTAGCCAAACGTCTTGCCGAACTGGACGGCGATCGGTCCGCCCATGTACAGGCTGTCGAGCCACATCTGGTTCGGATAATGATCCTTGTGCCAGAAGCCGCCGGACGGATTGGTCTTCCAGGACTTGAGCAGCGATGCCAGGTAGAACAGCGCCTTCTTGTATCGCTCATCGCCCGTCTGCTCATACAGGTTAAACAGCAGCACGCCCGGTTGAATGTCATCGAGCTGGCCCGGATCGTGCTTCCTGATGCTGCCGTCCTTCATCACCTGGCTGTCCACCCAGGCCTTGATATAATCGTAATACTTCTGCTTGCCCGTCTGCCGCCATGTCTTCTCCATGCCGGACAGGAATACGCCCTGATGATAGTGGAATCGATCCGGCGGCAGCTGCTCGGGCTTAAACCTGGCCATCAGTGCCTCGCAAGCCTTCTCCGCCCAGTCGATAGGGGTCAGCGTTTCCTTGAGATTCGTTGCCATCGTTAAACTAGCCTCCTTGGAACGGTTCGTGATACCCCTATCGTAGCATCAAGATATGTACATGTTTTGCGAAGAAAGCGCTGTTTCTTCTTATATTTTGCGATGGTATAATGGGTGGAGAGTGCCTGACCGGGGGAACCTTTTTTGGGGTGCGCTCTTTATACAGGTGAGATCTTCGATCCAGGGGGGATCTCTGTCGGACGAGAGTCGCGACCAAGCGAAGTTTTCATTCACAGTGAGGTCGTCGTTCAGGAGTGTCCTCTGTCAGATGTGGGCTTCATCCAAGTGAATTCCTCATTCACAGCAAGATCTTCATTCAGTAAACATCTCAGTCCTCACTCACAGTGAGATCGCCATTCAGGAGTGATCCGTTCTGGATAGATCCGGATTCAGGTGGAAGCCTCACTCCTGGTGAGATCGTCGTTCGGGAGGAAATCTTGTATGACAGAGCTTCATTACGAGAACAGCGCCAAAACCTTGTCCGTCTCCCATCGCATCGCGCTGAGCCACAACATGCCGGAAAGCCACTTTCACAGCACCTACGAGATCTATTATCTGATGAGCGGGCAACGGGAATTTTTTATCAAGGATCGAACCATACTTGCGCCGGAAGGCCACATCGTCATCATCGCCCCGAACATCCTGCATCGCACGATGAATGCCCGGAAGCCGAAGCATGAACGGTTCATCGTCAATATCCACGAAAGCATGATGACAGCAGCTTACGGGGAACGTCCCGAGATTCTGAGGCCGCTGCTTGAGCGGGAGTATCTCGTCTTCGCCTGCTCGCCTCAGGACCGGCTGTTCATCGACGAGCTGGTGCGGAACATCCTGCGCGAGCTGGAACAACGGCCCGCCGGCTTCGAGATGTATGTGCATACGCTGGTCCTGCAGATGCTGATCGTCTGCTGCCGACATATCCGGGATCGCCAGCTGGAACCGATGATCTCACCCAGCCCGATGCATGACCGCATCTCGGAGATCGTCCGCTACATGAACAGGCACTACATGGACGATCTGTCCCTGCAGCAAATGGCCGAGAAGTTTTACATCAGCCCGTATTATCTGAGCCGCCTGTTCAAGGAGGCGACCGGCTTCACCTTCGTGGAATATCTCAACCACGTTCGGGTCAAAGAAGCGAAGAAGCTGCTGGAGAGCACCACGTTGAAGGTGAATCAGATCAGCAGGAAGGTTGGTTTCGGCAGCGTGACGCATTTCGGCCGGGTATTCAAGGAGATCTCCGGCCATGCGCCACTCTATTACCGAAAGAAATAACGTTCGCAGCCGCTGTACCTGTTAATACACATGTCCTTTAACCAGATCCCACTCGTGAATCTCATAGTCACGGGCGCCTTGAACGATGTACGGGTCCTGCTCGACCCATGACCGCACCTCTTCTTCACTGTGCGCGATGTAGATGACAAGCCCACCCCAGCCGTCGGTGAACCTGCCGTTGGCAAACAACCGGCCGAGGTTGCGCTGTTCCTCGAGGAAGGCGAGATGCTCCGCGCGGTATAGGCGGCTTTTCTCCTCATCCTTCATCGGCAGGAGCACGGCGTAATATTTCCGCTGGGCGAGCTTAGAACCTTGATCGCGGAGATAGGCATACATGCCGGACATATCCTTGTCTCCGTAACCTGCCAGATTGGCATGCCTGAGCAAACGCTCGGTGATCGCGCCGATCGGCAGTTGCATGCCTGCCTCTTCGGCCATCTGCTTCACAAGCGACATATCTTTATGGAGCAGGTTCAATGCGAAACCAGGCTCATACAGGTCCTGCTTCACAAACAGGTTATAGTGCCGGTCATAGATGCGGCTCTGAGCGAAGCTCTGGTTCAAGATCTCGTGCACAATCTCCTTGGACAGCCCCATCCGATCCGCCAGATTCATCGCTTCGCTGGCCGCTTCCGTATGGATGCCAACCATCAGTTGGTTGAGCAGCTTGACAATCGTACCGCAGCCAACTTCGCCGACGTGGAAGATATTCTTGCCAACGACCTCGAAGATCGGCCGAACCCGTTCGAACACCTGTTGATCGCCGCCGACCATGACGGACAGCGTTCCCAGTTCCGCTCCGACGGTCCCGCCGCTTACCGGCGCATCCAGGAACTCCATGCCGGCTTCCTTCGCCTGAGCGGCGATCTTCCGGTTCAGCTCCGGATTCACCGTGCTGAAGTCGATCAGGATGAGACCGCGCCGTCCATTCCTGATGATGCCTTCCGGTTCGAGATACACCCGCTCTACATCAGCGGGCATCGGCAAGCAAGTCATGATCACATCAACTTGCCCTGCCAGCTCTTGAAG
>CALGAO010000012.1 GCA_937957685.1 uncultured Paenibacillaceae bacterium | reverse complement strand
AAAGCGCTACCAAGATTGGAGCTGAAGCATCGATTTCACCAATCTCAAAATTCTGCCCACAATTGCTTGACACACACGCGCGTGACACGCCTCGTTGCGCAGAGCGGCAGATTCGGCTAACATAGGATTGATCCGGGATAACGGCATGTATCAAGCGCTTGGTTAAAGTTGGTGAACGGAGCAAGTGAAGCCTCAACGAATCAACAGTATCGAAGTCAAAAAGATGAACCGCAATGCCATCTACAAATATCTCTATCGCAGGGAACCTCTCTCCATACAGGAGATTGCCGCTTCGCTCGGCCTGAGCCTGCCCACTGTCACGCATAATATCAAGGAGCTGCAGGAACGCGGGCTCGTCATGGAGACTGGCCAGTTCGAATCGACAGGCGGGCGCAAAGCCAGGGCGATCGCCTACAATCCGCGAGCGAGGTATGCGATCGGCCTGGACATAACGCGCAATCATGTGGCGATCGTGATGATCGACCTGAGCGCGACGGTGGTCCACCATGTCCGGACAAACTTCAGCTTCCGGAACGATCCTGCATACTTCGCCGGCGTGGGCCGGCTCGTCGAGCGATTCATCCATGATACGGAGATCGCAAGAGACAGCATCCTCGGTGTCGGCATCGCCCTGCCCGCCATCCTGTCGCACGATAACCGCAAGGTGGAGTTCGCTGTGGTCATCGACTTCATGGGCGGGACGATCGAGCATTTCAGCGAGCATATTCCCTATCCGTGCGTTTTCGTCAATGATGCCAATGCCGGGGGCATGGCCGAGTTCTGGGGAGACGAGCAGATCCGGAACGTCGTCTACCTGTCGCTCAACAACAGCGTGGGCGGCTCGATCATCATCAACGGCAATCTGTATCCCGGACTCAACCAGCGCAGCGGAGAATTCGGACACATGACGATCGTGCCGGGAGGAAGACGATGCTATTGCGGCCAGCTGGGGTGCGTGGACGCCTACTGCAACGCGAAGATCCTGAGCGACAGCGCAGACGGCAGCATCCGGAAGTTCTTCGACCTGCTCAGACAAGGGTCTGCCCGTCACCTGCAGATCTGGGAGGAGTATGTCAGCCACCTGGTCACGACGGTCAACAACCTGCGCATGCTCTACGACTGCAATGTGATCGTCGGCGGCTACGTTGGCGCTTATCTGGATGAACATCTGGACGAGCTGAGACATTTGCTGGCGGCGAGGAATACCTTTGAACGGGACGGCACCTACCTGCAGGCATGCCGTTACAAGCTGGAGGCAACGGCTGTTGGCGCCGCCCTGCAGTTCGTCAAACCGTTCATCGACCAGGTCTAGCGCATAACGAACAAGGGCTGTTCTCCAAGGTCACTGGCAAGTGATCCTGGAGAACAGCCCTTGATGTTTGTTCACATTTTAATGATCGCCTTGACAACTTCCTGCTTGTGCTCGATCACATATTCGAATGCCCGATGGCTGTCGGTGAAATCAAACTCATGCGTGACCATGTCCTTGACGTTGATTCGCCCGTCGGCGATGGCCTCAATCGCGGTCGGGAACAGGTTGCGATAACGGAAAACGGACTTGATGCTCGCTTCCTTCGACATGATCTGCATGAAATGATAGGGAATGATGTCCTTGCCCGCCAGACCTACCAGGACGATCGTTCCGCCTCTGCTGACGAGATGGGGAGTGTCCTGGATCGTGGCTTCGCTTCCTGCCGTTTCAAACACCACATCGAGCCCCCTGCCGTTCGTCCATTCCATGACCGTATCGATGACGTTGTGCCGCCTTGCATGGATCACCTTCGTCGCACCGAGCCGTTTCGCATATTCCAGCCGGTTGTCGAAGATGTCAACGGCGATGATCCCGGTCGCCCCGTAGGCCTTGCATGCCTGGATCGTCATGAGGCCGATCGGCCCCGACCCGAGGATGATCACGCGGGAGCCCAAAGTAACCTGACCTTGCACGGCCGCGTGCAACCCGACGGACAGCGGTTCCACCAATGCGCCTTCCAGACTGGAAACCTGGTCCGGAAGCTTGAAAGCCATGTCCGCCGGATACGCGAGATAATCCACCAGACATCCGTCGATTGGCGGTGTCGCGAGGAATCGGACATCCGGGCACAGGTTATACTTGCCGGTCTTGCAATATTCACATTTCCCGCAGGTCAAGCCCGGTTCCAGAGCCACCCTGTCGCCGACACGCAGATGGGCAACGTTCGATCCGACTTCCACGACCGTACCTGCACATTCATGACCCAGGATGAAATCGCCCTGGACAACAAAATCCCCGATCTTCCCATGCTCATAATAATGGACGTCGGACCCGCATATCCCCACATACTCGAGCTTGACGACAACCTGGTCCGGAGCCGCGTGCGGCATCCCGATGGTGCGCATCTCCATCTTCCTGAGGCCGGTCATGCAAGCCATTCGATTGATCATGATGGACTCCTCCTGTACATAAACTTCATAAAATCACTTTTATAAAATGATTTTAATATCATTATAGGGGAATCCTTCCGGTTGTCAATCCATGGATGGGTGACAAACAAAAAAAAGAACCGCCATCCGAAATGGCGATTCCTGCGAAATGGAACGGCTACATGTCGTATTGTCCGGGAGCCTTGGTCGTCAGCTCCCATACGATCTCGCGGAGCAGTCCGATATATCGCGGATCCTGGTTGAGCGAGCGAATGCGCTCGAAGCGGATGCCAAGCTCGGCTGCCAGCTGCCTGGCCTCAATATCGAGATCATACAGAATCTCCAGATGATCGGAGACGAATCCGATCGGACAGGACAGGATCTGCTTCACGCCTTCGCGCTGCAGATTCCGCATCACATCCAGAATGTCCGGTCCAAGCCAGGGCTCGGCAGTCCGGCCGGCGCTCTGCCAGACGAATTGCCATTCGGGCAGTCCGACCTTGTCTGCGATGAGCTTCGAAGTGGCAAGCAGCTGCTCGACATACGGGTCGCCCATCTCGAGGATCTTCTCCGGCAGGCTGTGCGCGGAGAACAGGACGCGAATCGCTTCCGCCCCTCCCTCGAACATGTCCAGTCCTTCCCGGACGCGCTCCGCAAACGCATCCACCAGCTCCGGCCGAACATAATAGCTCTTCGCGAAGCGGAAGCGGACTCCAAGCTCCGAGGCGGCTTCTTCCGCACGCTTGATGTAGGAGCCGACGCTCATCAGCGAATAATGCGGAGCCAGCACGATGCCAACCGCATCCCGGATGCCGGCTTCCGCGATCTGCCGCACGCCGTCCTCGATAAACGGGCTCGCATGCTTCAAGCCCTGGAAGCATACGTACTCCGCCTCTCCGCCGCCTGCATCCAGCGCCAGCTGCAGCGCCTCCACCTGCTTGTTCGTGTTCTCCCGGAGCGGGAACACGCCGCCCACGATCGCCGCATACCGATCCTTCAGCTCCTGGAGCTGCTCGGCCGTCGGCGGGCGTCCATGCCGGATATGGGTGTAGTAGGCTTCGACTCCTTCCATGCTCTCCGGAGTGCCATAGGACATGACGAGCACGCCGATTCGTTTGTTCTTCGTCATCGAGACCCCTTCCTTTCACGCTCATGTTGCACAGCCGGCTTGCTCCTGCTTATCGCCTCCGCCGAGTACTCGTGCACATACTCGGTCAGTCGGCGCAGCGCGTCGAGCGAAGCCTCGGGGAACAGGCCGTGTCCGAGGTTGAAGATATGCCCGGTGCCCGCCGACAGCCCCTGGTCGATGATCTCCCTGGCCGCCGCCTGCAGCACCTCGGCCGGAGCCGTCAGCGCATAGGGATCGAGATTGCCCTGAAGGGCAAAGGATCCGCCCGTTCGCTTCGCCCCCTCGACGATCGACACGCGCCAATCCAGCCCGATCACGTCCGCCTTCAGATCTCCAAGCAGGGGCAACAGCTCGCCTGAAGCGACGCCCGGAAAGTAGATCTTCGGCTGCGGCAGATCGCTCAGCGAGGCGAAGATGCGCTTCACGACCGGCAGCACGTACTTCGCGAAGTCCTGCGGAGCAAGCGCGCCCACCCAGCTGTCGAACAGCTGGAACGCCTTCGCTCCGGCCCTAAACTGCTCCCGCACGTAGGTGCTCACCATATCGCCGAGCTTGTCCATGAGCGCGAACCAGACCTCGGGCTCGCTGTACATCATCTGTTTCGTGCGCATGTACGTCCTGGATGGTCTGCCTTCGATCAGGTAGCTGGCGATCGTGAACGGAGCGCCGGCGAAGGTGATCAGCGGCACCTTCAGCTCCCGGTCAAGGATGCGGATCGTCTCCAGGATGTGCCCCAGATCGTCCGCCACATCGATCGGCTTCAGCCGCTCCACATCGCGCGCGGTGCGAATGGGCTCCTCGATCACCGGACCGACATTCTTGACGATATCGAATCTGACGCCCAGCGAGGCGACCGGATTCATGATATCCGAATACAGGATGGCCGCGTCGACGCCCAGCTTGCGCACCGGCATCATCGTCACTTCCGCAGCCAGTTCCGGCTGCGCGCAGATCTCGAGCAGCGTGTAACGCTCCTTGATCTTGCGGTATTCCGGATCGTAGCGGCCCGCCTGACGCATGTACCAGACCGGCGTATAGTCCACCTGCTCTCCCCTGCATGCACGCAGGAAAGTATCATTGTAAGCGGAGTTCGTCTGCATAACCGTTCCTCTTTCTCCTGTGATAAGGCCGTGCCAGCCAGGATGAGCCCGGCCGCGCCGGAACCCGGCTACAGCCTGCGGAGCGCTTCCCGATGGGCTTCGATCGTCC
The DNA here is from genome assembly GCA_937957685.1 of uncultured Paenibacillaceae bacterium. Lineage (GTDB taxonomy): Bacteria > Bacillota > Bacilli > Paenibacillales > DA-C8 > Insulibacter. Next base: position 23,415 of record CALGAO010000012.1, on the reverse strand, counting down.
GCTCGATCAGCTCATCCGTATGGGCGGTGGAGATAAACATGCCCTCGAACTGCGACGGAGCGACGCTTACGCCCAGATCGAGCATATGGCCGAAGTACTTCGCGAACCTCTGCAGGTCGGAAGTGCGAGCTGTTTCATAATTCACCACTTTCCTGTCGGTGAAGAACGGACAGATCATCGAGCCCACGCGATTGATCGTGCATGGAATGCCGAGCTCTTCCGCATTGCGCCGGAAGCCTTCCTCAAGCCGCGCCCCCATCCGCTCCAGACGCTCGTATACCCCCGGCTCGCCGAGCAGCTGCAGCGTCTTGAGACCGGCCGCCATCGCCAGCGGATTGCCGGACAAGGTGCCTGCCTGATAGATCGGGCCGCTGGGCGCGACATGCTCCATGATCTCCCTGCGTCCGCCATATGCGCCGACGGGCAAGCCGCCGCCGATCACCTTGCCGAGGCAGGTCAGGTCAGGCGTGACGCCGAACAGGCCTTGCGCGCTGTGCAATCCGACGCGGAAGCCGGTCATCACCTCGTCGAAGATGAGCAGGCTGTCGTAACGGTTCGTCACCTCGCGCAAGCCTTCCAGGAATCCCGGCAGCGGAGGAACCACGCCCATGTTGCCCGCCACAGGCTCCACGATCACGCAGGCGATCTGTTCGCCATACCGCTCGAATGCCAGCTTCACCGCTTCCAGGTCGTTGTACGGCACGGTGATCGTGTTGACCGCCGTGCTCTGAGGCACGCCGGGGCTGTCAGGCAAGCCGAGGGTGGCGACGCCGGAGCCAGCCTTGATCAGCAGGGAATCGGCATGGCCGTGATAGCTGCCTTCAAACTTGACGATCTTGTCGCGCTTCGTATACCCCCTTGCCAATCGCAGGGCGCTCATCGTCGCCTCCGTGCCGGAGTTCACCATTCGCACCACCTCGATGGAAGGCACCCGCTCACAGACCAGCTTCGCCATCTCCGTCTCGATCAGCGTCGGCGCGCCGAAGCTCGTCCCCTTGGCCGCAGTGCGCTGGATGATGTCCACCACCTCGGGATGGGCGTGCCCGACGATCAGCGGTCCCCAGGAGGCGACGTAATCGATGAAGCGATTGCCGTCGATGTCGTAGATATACGCTCCTTCCCCGCGTTCCACGTAGACCGGTGTCAGACCCACGGATTTGAACGCGCGGACCGGACTGTTGACGCCCCCAACCATGTATTGCTTCGCTTCCGCGAAGGCGGCTGCTGAACGATCGCTTCTGCGGCCTTGGCTGTTGGTCATATGTATCCCACCTTATTCGACATATTATGGACATATATGGTCAAATTTTCTCAGCATAACATCCCATTTTATGTTACATTAGAGACAAACCATCATTTTCTACCGGGATAAGGGGATAGTTCGATGCGATTCTTGCGACAGGTTGCCTTGTTCAGACATCTAAACGACTACCAGTTAGCCATCATTAACAATATGTGCACCAGGGAGAGCTACTTCGCCGGTCACGTGCTGTTTCGCGAAGGCGATCCCGGTTCCGTGTTCTATATGGTCATCAGCGGCTCCGTCAAGATCTATACCTCCAATGCCGAAGGCCAGGAGAAGATCCTGTCCATCATGAAGGCTGGAGACAGCTTCGGAGAGCTTGCGCTGATCGACCAGGAGCCGCGCTCGGCCTCCGCGCAGGTCATGGAGGATGCCGTGCTGTACGCCCTGCGCAGGGACCATTTCCTCAGCCTGCTGAAGGCCAACTTCGAGATCACGGTCGGCATCATGAAGGAGCTGAGCGCCAGACTGCGCGAAACGAACCGTCAGGTCCATGACCTCGTGTTCCTCGATGAGCGCAGCAGGATCACCAAGAGCCTCGTGAAGATCGCGGCGCGTGACGGACAGCGCGATGGCCAGCAGATCTACTTCAGGGTGGGCCTGAACTATGACGAGCTCGCCCAGCTGGCCGGTGTGAAGAAAGACACGCTGCTGCAGGTGCTCCGCGAGTTCCAGGATCGCAAGGTGCTGCAAATCTCAAGCGACCATTTCGTCCTGGATCTGTCCCGGATCCTGTAAGTTCGCTCTAGCGCCAGCCCTCCTGCAGCCATCTGGCGGCGTCCACAGCGTGGTAGGTGATGATCAGATCCGCGCCGGCACGCTTCATGCCGAGCAGCGTCTCCAGCACGATCTCCCGTTCGTTCAGCCACCCTTGCTGCGCAGCCGCCTTCACCATCGAATACTCGGCGCTGACATTATAGGCGACGATCGGCAGATGAAAATGCTGGCGAAGCTCCTTCAGCACGTCGAGATAGGCGAGGGCAGGCTTCACCATCAGGAAGTCCGCGCCTTCGCGCACATCCTCCCCAGCCTCCCTTAGCGCCTCCCTGACATTGGCCGGGTCCATCTGATAGGACTTGCGGTCTCCGAACTGCGGCGCCGAATGCGCCGCGTCGCGGAACGGACCATAGAACGCCGAGGCGTACTTGACCGAGTACGACATGATCGACACATGCTCATATCCGGCTTCATCGAGCGCCCGGCGGATCGCCTGGACGAAGCCGTCCATCATGTTGGACGGAGCGATGATATCCGCGCCGGCCTTCGCCTGCGATACCGCGGTGCGCGCCAGAAGCTCGAGCGAGCGGTCGTTGTCGATGACCGCCGATCGTCCGTCCGCATCTGGCACCACGATCCCGCAGTGGCCATGATCCGTGTACTGGCACAGGCAAGTATCCGCGATCACGAGCATATCCGGCAGCTTCTGCTTGATCATGCGCGCCGCCTTCTGCACGATGCCTTCCTCATCGTAGGCGGAGGAACCGACGCTGTCCTTGCTGTCCGGCACGCCGAACAGGAGAACGGCCCGGATCCCGGCCTCATAGGCACTCCTCAGTTCTTCCTCGAGAAGGTCGAGCGACAGGTGATGGACGCCCGGCATCGATGCGATCGGCTCCTTCACATTGGTTCCTTCCACGGCAAATACCGGATAGATCAGATCATCGGTCGCAAGCCGCGTCTCCCTGACGAGGCTGCGCAAGGTGCCGTTCGCGCGCAGCCTGCGCAGGCGCACTGTTGGAAATCCCATCTGTTTCACTTCCTTTCATACTGGATTGCAGATCAGTTGATAGGTAACAGGTGTATAAATGCATTTGCAGGTAATCATAAGTCCCATCCGCTCTTGCCTCATATCGTGCACAGCAGCTCAATCATCGCCTCGATCGTCGATTCCCCGGCGGTGGCGGTGACAGCCAGTCCCCTCTCGCGCGCGGCGGCTTCGGTGATCGGGCCGATGCAGACGATCTTGCAGCGATTCACCAGCTCTTCGGGATGCCGGACACCATAACCTTCTAACGCCTCTATCAAATGATGCACGGACGACGAGCTGGCGAAGGTCACGATATGGATATCTTCGGCCTCAAGCAGATCGACCACCCAGCGCGCGCCCGATCGGACAGGCTTGTTGTCATAGACATCCACGGCCGTCACTTCATAACCCGCCGCCTGCAGGGCCTCCGGCAGCACATCGCGGGCGATCGATGATCTTGGGATGAGCACCCGATCGCCCGGCTTCAGCCTCGCCAGCAGATAATCGGCGAGCCCCTCGGCCTGGAAGCGGCCGGGCAGCTCCTCGGGAACGATCCCCCGATCCAGCAGGGCGGACGCGGTAGCGGGCCCCACCGCGGCGAATCTCGCGCCTTGGGCCTGGCGGACATCGATGCGCCGCTCGCGCATCCGCCTGAAGAAATGCTCGACCCCATTCACGCTGGTGAACACGATCCAGCTATACCCGGCGAGTTGCGCCAGAGCCTGATCCAGCCGGGCGAGCCTTGCTTCGTCCTGAACCGGCTCGATCTCCAGCACCGGCAGAGCGACCGCCTCCCCGCCCAGCTCCTCGATCCGCCTGATCATCTCGCTCGCCTGCGCGCGCGCTCGCGTGACCAGCACCCGCTTGCCGAACAGCGGCCGCTTCTCGATCCAGCTCAGCTTGTCGCGCAGGGCCACCACATCGCCAACGACAATGACCGCAGGCGAACTGAAGCCGCTCTCGCGGACCTTGGCCACGATATCCGCAAGGGTGCCCACCAGCGTCTGCTGCTCAGGCCTGGTCCCCCAGCGGATCAGCGCCACGGGGGTGGCCGGACTTCGCCCGTGCTTCATCAGCTGTTCGCAGATGATCTCCAGCCTGCCGACTCCCATCAGGAAGATGAGCGTGTCGGCAGCATGGGCGAGATGCTCCCAATTCAGCGAGGTCGCCAGCTTCTCGGGCTTCTCGTGTCCGGTCAGGACGCAGAACGAGGAAGCATGATCGCGATGGGTGATGGGGATGCCCGCATAGGCCGGAACGGCATGCACGGAGCTGACGCCCGGGATGATCTCATATTCGATGCCGCGCTCGGCGAGCGCTTCCGCTTCCTCCCCGACCCGTCCGAAGATCGTCGGATCTCCACCCTTGAGGCGCATCACGGTCAGACCTTGCGACGCATACTCGACGAGCAGACGATTGATCTCCTCCTGCCTCATCGTGTGCCGTTCCGGCTGCTTGCCCGCATAGATCAGCTTCGCCGTCGGCCTGGCGTACATGAACAGCTGCGGGCTGACGAGTCGGTCGTAGATGATCACGTCAGACCGCTGGAGAGCCTCGATGGCCCGGAGCGTGATCAGCTTCGGATCTCCTGGCCCGGCTCCTGTAAGATATACCTTTCCCGGCACTGTCTCTAACCCCTAACTTCCCGCAAGATTTCATCCGCGCCTTGCGCGATCAGTTGCTCCGCCGTTTCCAGGCCGACCTGAACGGGATCCGTTCCCTGTCGCTCCGCCCGCAGCATGCGGCTTCCGTCGTCCGTACCGACGAAGCCTCGCATCCGCACCACCGGCTGGCCATGCTCCTCGCCCGCGATCTCGGCGAAGCCGCCGATCGGGATCTGGCAACCGCCATTGAGGCGGCGGAGGAAGGCCCGTTCAGCCGTTACCGCAAGCTCCGTCGGTTCATCGTTGCAGAGGCTGAGCAGCGCGCGCACGTCGGCGTCATCCCGCCGGCATTCGATCGCCAGCGCTCCCTGCCCGACCGCCGGGATGCAGACTTCCGGCGGCAGGATATCGCTGATGCGCGCCTCCCATCCCATCCGCTTGAGTCCGGCAGCCGCAAGCACGATCGCATCGAACCCTTCCTCCTCCAGCTTGCGGATGCGCGTATCGATGTTGCCGCGTATCCATTCGATCATCAGATCCGGACGAGCGGCTCGCAGCTGCGAGCTGCGGCGCAGGCTGCTCGTGCCGATCTTCGCGCCGCGCGGCAGGTCCTCGAACTTCACATGATCTCTGGAGATCAGGACATCCCGCGGGTCCTCGCGCAGCGGCACAGCGCCGATCACCAGTCCTTCCGGCAGCTCGGAGGGCATGTCCTTCATGCTGTGGACGGCGATATCGATCTCCCCGTCCAGCATCGCCTGTTCAATCTCCTTGACAAACAGTCCCTTGCCGCCAACCTTGGACAAGGTGACATCGACGATCCGGTCACCCCTGGTGACGATCTTCCGCACCGCAAATTCATATGCCAGCCCGTTGTCCGCGCAGATGCGCTTCAGCTGCTCGATCACTTGTCCGGTCTGCGTCAAGGCCAGGGCACTTTGTCTGGTGCCGACGATTATGGTTCTCATCTATCAGGACCCCCGTCATACTGTTATGGTCGTGCTTCCCAGTCGCCGTCATGCAAGCTCTCGCCCAACGTCCTGAGCACCAGCTCATCCAGTTCCCGAGCCGTGCTGATTCGCTCCAGCAGCTCCATGAACCGCTTACTGTCGTCGATGACCCGCTCATACACCCTGCGCCGCTCCTCCGCCGTCATATCCAGGCTCCCCAGATGCTGGCGCAGCATGCCGATGAACTGCACGTACCGCGCATAGTTCTCGCCGTATGTGAGCGCCAGCTCATCCCGGATGCGGCGCGACAAGAGCGGACCGGCTCCTCCGGTCGACACGGCGATCTGCAGCTCGCCGCGACTGAGCACGGCCGGTATATGAAACGTCGAGCGCTCCGGGCTCATCGCATCGTTCACCCAGATGCCCCGCCTCTCCGCTTCCCTGCATACCTGGAGATTGACATGCTCGCTGTCTGTTGCGGCAAACGCGAGCTCCGCGCGCTCCAGATCGCCATCCGCATAAGGGCGCAGCAGCACGTCGATGCGCCCCTGTTCCGCCAGCTCCGCCAGATGGTCCGTCAGCTGCGGGCTGATCACCAGGACGCGGGCGCCTGCGGCCAGCAGGCTGATCACCTTGCGCTCCGCGACGCGCCCTCCGCCAACCACGCTGCAGCGTCTGCCGCCGAGGCGAAGGGAGATCGGATACATGGCCATATGGCAAGAATCACCGCTTTCGCTTATGAGATCTGATCGCCAGTTCCCTGCTGCTTCTATCCTGCTGCCTTCCGTTTATGTTCTGTTCCCGACCGCTCATACGCAAACACCCTGCGCTGCCTGGCCCGACAGATGTCAACCATCCATTCGGAACCTGTTGCGGCAGCTCAGGGCGTTGTATGCATATGATCCTGGTGTTATGAACCTGCTACCAGTTCCTCCAGCCTGTGGGATGCCTGTTCCGTCTCGACCGCTTCCGGCTGATGGCGCTTCTCACGCCGTTCCGGCTGCTCCGGCTGCTTGCTGCCCGGCTCCTCGGCCTGGCTCTTCGGTTCCGGGTCGCTGCGCTCAGCCTGTCCATATGGGCCGTATGGAAGCGGAAGCGCAGAATCCAATGCGAAGAACCTGACGAACGCCTCCACCATCTCATCTCCGTTGCTCCCGGCCGCCATCTCCTTGATGCGCGCGATCGGATCCTGCAGCAGCCGGGTGACGATGCTTCTCGTCAGTTTGTCGATCACCTTGCGCGCATGTCCGTCCAGATCGGGCAGCTTGTTGTACAGGCTGGCCAGCGTGTCTTCGTGGATCGACCTCGCCTTGTCCTGCAAGGCGCGGATCACCGGACCCACATGCATCGTCCTGAACCAGTATTCATGTGCGGCTATCTCCTGCTCGATCATTGACTCGATCTTCCCGGCTTCCCTGCGGCGATGCTCCAGGTTCTCCTCGACGATGCCTTCCAGGTCGTCGATATCGTACAGATGGACATTCGGCAACTCGCCGATCGCCGGATCCAGATTGCGCGGCACGGAGATATCGATCATGAAGAGCGGGCGATCCGACCGCTTCGGCAGAACAGCCGCCAGCTGCTCTTTGGTAAGCAGCCATCCCTGCGCACCGGTGGAGCTGATGAGCACATCCGTCTCCAGGATGCGCGACGGAATGTCTTCCAGCAGACACGGTTCCGCAGCGAACTTGTCCGAGAGCTGCGCCGCACGCTGCAGCGTCCGGTTGGCGACGATGATCTTCCCGACTCCGTAAGACAACAGATGCTTGCCGGTCAACTCCCCCATCTTGCCGGCCCCTACGATCATGACCGTCTTGCCCTCGAAGCTGCCGAAGATCCGCTTGCCGAGCTCGACCGCCGCATAGCTGACGGATACCGCGCTTTCGCTGATCGAGGTTTCGGTATGCGCCCGCTTGGCGAAGGTGATCGTCTGCTGGAACAGGTGGTTGAAGATCGTGCTCGTGGTACCCAGACGCTGCGCCTCGAAGAACGCGTCCCGCACCTGACCGAGGATCTGCGTCTCACCGATGACCATCGAATCCAGGCCGCTGGCCACCCGCATCAGATGCTTCAGACAATCCCTGTCTTCGTAAATGTACAGATACCTGGCAAACTCCCTGCGCGGGATCTCAAACCATTCTTCCATGAAGCAGCGTATGTCATGCCCGCAGATGTGCAGACGATCCACAACGGCGTAGATTTCGGTCCGATTGCAGGTAGCCACGATTACACATTCCAGGATGCTCTTCGTTGCCTTCAAACGCTTCAGCGCCTCCGCCAATTGTCCGTCGGGTATCGCAAATTTCTCACGAATCTCAACCGGAGCTGTTCGATAATTCAAACCGACTACAACGGTGTGCAATGGGCTCACCTGCCTCCTTATTTAGAATTAATTTAATCTAGCTCATGAGTCATATTATAGCATAATAATCCCTACCAAGTAGCCTGCAAATATTGAAAAATATTTGACGTCATTCCTATCGTTAACCTGTTCTACCATCGTTATACATCAGAATGCGCTTCTTGTCGCAGCATGTTCATGGTTGCTCGAGCACGGCCAGCAGACGATCATCCAGCTCTCGGATCAGGCCGCTCTCATACCGGTTCAGTCTGCCGCCGTCCGTCATGAGCCTGGCGTAAGCTGCGGCAAGCTCCGCGAAGATCGGCTCCAGCCGCTGCAGCCTGGCCAGCTCCTCCTCCTTCAGCCGCCGGTCGCCGCCGATCTGCAGCTGCAGCACATACTGCATGATCTTCTCCAGCGATTCCAGCCTGTCAACCTGTCCCTCAGGGAATGCCCTGGCGAATCGCTCATGCACATAGGAGGCGGAATAGACGGCATTGGTGAGCGCCTGAAGCTGCGAGCTGGACTGAATCCCCTTCGCCTCGCTCAGGAATCTGGACAAAAGCTCGATCTGAAAGCTGGACGCCTCGAAGAGCATGCGCGCGGCATCCTGATGCGCCGCCTTGCTGGCGCGCAGATCGGCAATCTGGTACGTGCCCCAGATGATCACGATAAGCGGGATGAGCCAGGCGATGTAGCGCCCTGCGGCCTTTCGATTCCATCTCCTCATCCGATGCGTGCCCCCTTCCATCACCTTGAGCCTCGGCGCGAGCCCGCGCCAGACAAGGCCCGCCTAAGGTCATTGTATGGAAGATCAGCATCAGAAATGATGAACATGCTGATGATTGATGAAAAGGCTGTTTCGAGTCGCTTCGGACGACTTCGCAAACAGCCTCATTGGATGCCTATTGGCCTGTCATATGCATGGCTTTCCCATGCCTTACCTGATGAGCTCAACCGTGCGAATAACCGGTTCTTCCACCGTCATCTCGCCCACACCGCGAATGAGCTTCTTCGCGTAGGTCTTCGTTGGTTGAAGGACCGCAACCAGGTGATCAATCGCCACCTGCGGATCAACCGTTTGACCGCAAGTGTAACAATCAATCGCCGCGAAACCTCTCTCAGGATACGTATGAATCGAGAGATGACTTTCCGACAGCATCACAAGCACTGTGGCGCCTTGTGGTTCAAACTGCCTGGCCTGAACGGACAGGACGGTCGCGCCGGAAGCTTCCGCCGCTTCAACCATCTGTGCCTGAAGCCAGTCAGGATCGTTCAACTTCTCAAACTGAATTCCCCAAGTATCAACAGCAACATGCCTTCCGAAAGTTGAATATTCCACTCTCGGTTCCCCCTTCCTAGGAATAAAATGTTTGGAATTTCATCCGCTAGGACCTACGTCATTCACTTCTCGAGGGAATAATCTCTCGCAACATAATTGTCCTGAGTGAATCCTGGTTCCTAATTGTCAACGAAAATAAAAATAACATCTATCACACATAAATGCAACAGTTTTTTTTCCAGTCCGACGGAGCTGGTTTCTGCGGGTCAGCCGGGCTTCCGGGCTGAGGCGCACACCCGGATGCGCACTCGCGATTGCCTGCGAAGGGAAATCCTGAGAGAGGCGGAGGACGGCATGCCAGCCTCCCCGATCCCCTCGCCATAACCTGCCGCTTGAGGCCACAGAAAAAGCCGCACAGGCTGAATCTCAGCCCATGCGGCTCTCCATGTATCCTGTCAGGCTTCCAGTGCGAACAAACGGCGGGATAACATCGCCAGTCGATCGTCCAGTTCCTTCAATCGGCTGCGGTCGATGCTTCTTCGGATATCCAGCAGCTGATTGATCTCTTCCCTGACCTGGGCGATGCTCTCTTCAATGTCCGTCCGCTCGAAGACTTCCTGCAGCTCGGCAAGCCTGTTGCGGTACCGGTATACGAACCGTTCGGAGCCGTCCGGTCTGAATTCCGTGATGCTGTCGACCGCCCCGTTCTCGTACCGGTATTCCATATAGAAGCTGCCATAATGGCGACGTGCAATCGCGGAACCCCGGAACATCGAGATCGCCTTGCGCATCGCGTTGGCCGGCGCCAGCTCGAAAAAGCTGCACGCCCCTTCAAACACATAATCATCATCGAGATGTTCAAAGTTCAACGTCACTTCCGGCTCATCGCCGTATTCCAGCACAACCTCCTGATTGCCATTGTCGAACACTCGGACCTGGATGTGAATATCATGCTCTCTGAACAACTCAACAAACTTGATCATTTCGGCTTCCGTCAGACGGATGTGGGTTTTGACATATTCTGTCGCTAACCGCTTAGCCATAAATATCCCTCGATTCTATTGTCTGAAACAGCAACAGCAAGCGCATCCAATCATACGCTGCAATTTTAGTATACAATACCTGCCAGACATATTTCCTGCCGTCCGATCTCGATATTTCAGCAAATTACGGGATATTCCGTCTTATTGAAGCGTTTTGATCACAGAATTATGAGGAATGCTCCTGATTTGATTCGAAGGTATCAGACTTAGACGCATGAGGAATGAATTGCTGAATGAGGCCCCAGAGCTCATCCCTGCCCAAACCTGTCTCGGATGAGAACGTGACCAGGGCAGAGGACTCCCCGTTCAGCTCCAGCCTCTCCCGGACCGCCTTCAGATGGCGTGGAATATGCGTTTTCGGCACTTTGTCAGCCTTGGTGGCGACGACGATGGTCGGAATGTCATAATGCCTCAGCCATTCAAACATGGCGCAGTCGTCAGCGGTTGGCGGATGCCTCAGATCGACGATCTGCAGCACCAGCTTCAGATGCTCGCGGCCAAGCAGATAGCTTTCGATCAGCTTGCCCCAGGAAGCGCGCTGCGCCTTGGATACCTTGGCATAACCATAGCCCGGAAGGTCAACGAAATACAGCTCCCCGTTGACCCGGTAGTAATTGAGCGTCTGCGTCTTGCCGGGCACCGAGCTGGTGCGGGCCAGATTCTTGCGGCCCAGCATGCGATTGATGAGCGAGGACTTGCCGACATTGGAGCGCCCCGCCAGCGCTATCTCCGGCAGGGCATCGGCGGGCAGCTGTTTCTGATGGGCTGCGCTGATGATAAATTCCGCACTGGTAATCTTCATGATACATCCACACTTTCCTTGAGCGCGGGTAGCCTGACCAGCGCGTGCTCCAGCACCTCGTCCATGTGGCTGACGGTGACGAACTCCATGTCCTGCTTCACGCTGTCCGGGATATCGGCCAGGTCCTTCTCATTGTCCTTGGGCAGCAGCACTTTCCGGATGCCGGCCCGATGGGCGGCCAGCGACTTCTCCTTGAGTCCGCCGATCGGCAGCACCCGGCCGCGCAGCGTGATCTCTCCGGTCATCGCCACCTCGACGCGCGCCGGGATATTCGTCAGGGCGGAGATGAGCGCCGTGGCGATCGTGATGCCGGCGGACGGTCCGTCCTTCGGAATGGCGCCTTCCGGGATATGGATATGAATGTCGTTCTTCTCATGGAAGTCGGGCTCGATGCCCAGCTCCTTCACGCGTGATCTCGTGTAGCTGAAGGCGGCCTGCGCCGACTCCTTCATCACGTCGCCGAGCTTGCCGGTGAGCGTCAGATTGCCTTTGCCCGGCACGATCGACACTTCGATGACCAGCGTGTCGCCGCCGACCTCCGTCCAGGCGAGACCTGTCACCGCGCCGACCTGATCCTGATCCTCGGCGAGTCCGTAGCGGTATTTGACCGGACCGAGATAATCCGGCAGCTGATCAGCGGTGATCGTGATCGACTTCACTTCACCCGAGACGATCTGCCTTGCCGTCTTGCGGCAGAGAGCGGCGATCTGCTGCTCCAGATTGCGCACGCCGGCTTCCCTCGTGTATTCCCGGATGACCTTGGTCAGACAAGCCTCATCGATCTCCAGCACGCCCGGTTCCAGGCCATGCTCCTTCATCTGTTTGGGCACCAGGTAACGCTTCGCGATCTGCAGCTTCTCCAGTTCGGTATAGCCGGAGATATACAGCACCTCCATGCGATCGAGCAAGGGGCGCGGGATATTGTGAACCGCGTTGGCCGTCGTGATGAACATCACCTTCGACAGGTCAAACGGCACTTCGATATAGTGATCGCTGAAGGCATTGTTCTGCTCGGGATCCAGCACCTCCAGCAGGGCGGATGCCGGATCGCCCCGGAAATCCATCGACATCTTGTCAATCTCATCTAATAAAAGAACGGGATTATTGCTGCCGGCGTTCTTGATCCCCTGGATGATGCGACCTGGCATCGCTCCGACGTATGTTCTGCGGTGACCGCGAATCTCCGCTTCGTCACGCACGCCGCCCAGCGAGATGCGGACGAACTTGCGGCCGAGAGAGCGGGCGATCGAGCGGGCGATCGAGGTCTTGCCGACGCCTGGCGGTCCGACCAGGCAGAGGATCGGTCCCTTGAGCTTCTTGACCAACTGCTGCACGGCCAGATACTCAAGCACCCGCTCCTTGGGTTTGTCCAGACCGTAGTGATCCTCGTTCAACACTTCCTCCGCTTTCTTCAGATCCAGATCATCCTCGGTCGAATTGTTCCAGGGCAGATGAAGCAGCCAATCGATATAAGTCCGAATGACGCTGCCTTCGGCCGAAGCGTTCGGCATTTTCTCCAGACGGTCGATCTCCTTCTCAACCTTCTCGTGCACCTTCTCAGGCAGCGCCGCTTCCTTCAGCTGGTTGCGCAGCTCCTCGATCTCGTGAACGCGCCCTTCCTTCTCCCCGAGCTCCTTCTGGATGGCTTTCATCTGCTCGCGCAGGTAGTATTCCTTCTGCGTCTTCTCCATCTGCTTCTTGACGCGCTGGCCGATCTTCCGCTCCAGCTCGAGCACTTCCTGCTCGTTGTTCAGCAGGGTGAGCAGCTTCTCGAGACGCTCCCGCACATCGATCGTCTCCAGGATCTCCTGTTTGTCCCTGAGCTTCAGCGACAGATGGCTGCAGATCACGTCAGCCAGACGGCCCGGCTCCTCGATATCCGCAACGGTCGTCAGCGTCTCCGGGGTGATCTTCTTGGAGAGACTGATATAATTCTCGAATTGGGTCAGAACCGAGCGCATGAGCGCGTCAACCTCCGGCGCATGCGTCTGGGTCTCCGGCAGCTCCTGCACGACAACTTCATAATAATCCGAGTTGTCGATGAAGCTGAGGATGCGCGCCCTGACGACACCCTCGACGAGCACCCTGATCGTGCCGTTCGGAAGCTTCAGCATCTGGCGCACCTTGGAGATCGTGCCGACCTTGTAGATGTCATCCTCCTTGGGCTCCTCGATATTCACCTCAGACTGCGAGGCCAGCAGAATCAGGTTCTCGTCGACCATGGCCTTCTCCAACGCCTTGACCGATCTTTCTCTCCCTACGTCAAGATGAAGAACCATCGTCGGATAGACCAACAGCCCCCTCAACGGCAGCAGAGGCAATCGTTTCTCCTTGCTTCTCAATAGTCCCATCCTCCAGCACCTCCCTGTCTGCCTCTCCATACGAAAAAATGTCTACTCCGCCAAGTTTCCTTCTGTCCTTAAGGACGCCAACAGTTCCTGCTCTGGCACCTGGTCCAAAAGTCGCAGGCCACAGCCTGGTATGGCCTGCGTATCCTGATGCACATAATGACAATCAAACGGATGCAAGTGGTATTAACCATTCTATCAGATGTGCGGGCAAATACCAAATTCCTGCGCAGGGCCCTAGTCCTGCCTGATGTGCAGCAGCGGAACAGCCGGCGCTATCATCAGATCTCCGCTGGCCGCGGGAAGCTCCGCCGCCTTCTCCACGCGCTCGAAACCGAGAGCCATGCCCAGGACCTCCTCGATGGTCTCCACCGGATGAATCTGGAGCGACTCGTACTCGCCGAACAGCTCCTGCCAGTTGTCCTTCGGGATGATGACCTTGCGCGCGCCTGCCTGCAGGGCGGCCTCCACCTTGGCCACGATGCCGCCGACGGGCTTCACCTTGCCATGGATGCTGACCTCCCCGGTCATCGCCAGCTCATTGTCGATCGGTCTGTTGGTGATGGCCGAAGCGATGGCGGTGGCGAGCGCGATGCCTGCGGAAGGTCCGTCGATCGGCACGCCCCCCGGGAAATTGATGTGAAGATCATAATCCTGAGGCCTCAGCCCCATCCTGCGCAGCACGGTCATCACGTTCTCCACCGAACTTTTGGCCATGCTCTTGCGGCGAATCGTGCGCGCGCCGCCGCCCATCTCCTCCTCATCCACGATCCCGGTCAGGTTCACCTTGCCTTGCCCGGGCTCCGCCGGCATCGCCGTCACCTCAATCTCCAGCAGCGTGCCGAGGTTCGGACCGTAGACCGCCAGGCCATTGATCAGCCCGACCCGTGGTTCCGGATGGATCTTCCTGTCCGGCCGCGGCGAGAGCTGGCTGCTGTGCACCACCCACTCGATGTCCGCCTGGGTGATCTCGGACCGGTTGTCGGTCAGGGCGAGCCCGCCAGCGAGCTGCACGATATTGACCGCCTCCCGACCGTTCTTCGCATAGCGCTTGACGACGTTGATCGCCTCCTCGCTGGGCGGGAAGCCGATCTTGTCGAATGCCTTCAGCGCGATCTCCCCGATCTCGTCCGGCGTCAGCGGACGGAAGAAAATCTCCATGCAGCGCGAACGAATCGCCGGCGGTATCTCCTCCGGCGTGCGCGTCGTTGCTCCCACGAGCCGGAAATCAGCGGGCAGCCCGTTCTGGAAAATATCGTGGATATGTCTCGGGATATTCGGATCCTCCGAGTTATAATAAGCGCTCTCGAGGAACACCTTGCGGTCCTCGAGAACTTTTAATAATTTATTCATCTGAACCGGATGCAATTCACCGATCTCATCGATAAACAGCACCCCTCCGTGCGCCTTGGATACGGCTCCCTGCTTCGGCTGCGGGATGCCGGCCACACCCATCGCGCCCGCTCCCTGATAGATCGGATCGTGGACCGAGCCGATCAGCGGATCGGCGATGCCGCGTTCGTCGAAGCGCACGGTCGTCGCATCGACCTCGACGAATTTCGCGTCCTTCTGGAACGGGGACCTTGGCGATTTCTTGGCCTCCTCCAGCACGACGCGGGCAGCGGCGGTCTTGCCGACGCCCGGAGGCCCGTATATGATCACATGCTGCGGATTCGGCCCGCACAGGGCAGCCTTCAGGGCGCGTAGCCCCTCCTTCTGCCCGACGATATCATCAAGCGTGCTTGGCCTCGTTTTCTCGGCAAGCGGCTTCGTCAGCTGGATCTGCCGCATCTTGTGCAGGCGCTCCATCTCCTTGCGCGATTCGCGATCGATCGCCATCCGGTTGGTCTTCTGGTTGCGAAGCAGGTTCCAGAAGTACAGGCCGATCACGATGCCGAAGAAAAGCTGAATCAACATCAATATGGTCGTCACACTCATCCATCATCTACCTCCTATAGCCGCGTAAGGGCGCCTATAGTTGGTAGTATTGCCTTCTATCTGCGCGGATAGTCGAGCGAACGGATGATTTTTCCCCGACGCCTGGCATCAATGCCTTCTTCCGGGTATGACTCCGGTGCGTTCGTACTCGGCAACGATCGCGTCGATCTCCTTCTTGAGCTCGTCCACCATCGTCGCCTCCGGCACCTTGCGGATCATCTCGCCGTGGCGGAACAGGAGACCCTCGCCCCTGCCTCCGGCGATGCCGATGTCCGCTTCGCGCGCCTCGCCCGGTCCGTTGACGGCGCACCCAAGCACCGACACCTTGATCGGGGCCTTGATCTTCGAGATGTATTCCTCCACCTCATTGGCGATGCGGAACAGGTCAATGTCGAGACGTCCGCAGGTCGGGCAGGAGATGAGCGTGGCCGCATTTGAGATGAGCCCGAACGACTTGAGCAGCTCGCGAGCCACCTTCACTTCCTCCACCGGATCGGCGCTCAGGCTGATGCGCATCGTGTTCCCGAGACCGCGCGCCAGCAGCGCGCCCAGCCCGGCAGCGCTCTTGACGGTGCCGGCGAACAGCGTGCCCGCCTCCGTGATCCCGAGGTGCAGCGGATAGCGGAATTTCTCCGCAGCGAGCGTATACGCGTCGATGGCCATCGGCACGTTGGATGCTTTGAGAGACACGATGATATCGTGGAAGTCGAGATCCTCCAGGATCTGGATATGATACAAGGCGCTTTCCACCATCGCTTCCGCCGTCGGATAACCGTATTTCTCCAGCAGATGATTCTCCAGCGAGCCGGCATTGACTCCGATGCGGATCGGGATGCCGCGTTCCTTGCACGCCTTGACCACGGCTTCCACCTTGTCGCGCTTGCCGATGTTGCCAGGGTTGATCCGCACCTTGTCGATGCCGTTCTCGATCGCCATCAGCGCCAGCTTGTAGTTAAAATGAATGTCCGCCACCAGAGGAATATGAATCTGCTTCTTGATCTCCTTGATGGCGTGAGCGGCTTCCTCATTGTTCACCGTAACCCGCACCAGCTGGCAACCCGCTTCCTCCAGCCTGTGAATCTCGGCGACCGTCGCCTTCACGTCCGCCGTCTTCGTCGTACACATGCTCTGAATGATCACTTCATCGCTGCCGCCGATCGTCAGATTGCCGACCTTGACTGGCACGGTGTCCTTGCGATGATACATGCCCCTTCACTCTCCCATGGCTATGTTGGCTGTCCCCAACCGTTATTCGTTCATTCATGCGAAATATCCATCGCCCGGCCGCATGGCAGCCTGAAGCGATGGATAATTCGTCATGTCTATGCGGAAAGCGCCGGTCTTATGCGCTCTCTTCTTTTTTCTTGCCGCGCGTGCTGCTGCCATCCCTCAACGTGAGAATCGGCGGCAGTTTCTCCTTGACCACCTGCTCGGTGATGACGCATTTCTGCACATCCGAGCGGGACGGAACCTCGAACATCACATCGAGCATGATGCTCTCGATGATGGCCCTCAGGCCGCGAGCGCCGGTATTGCGCTTGATCGCTTCCTTGGCGATCGCCTCGAGCGCCGCATCCTCGAACTCCAGCTCGACATTGTCCATCTCGAGCAGCTTCTGGTATTGCTTGACGAGCGCGTTCTTCGGCTCCTTGAGAATGCGCACGAGCGCAGCCTCATCAAGCGGCTCCAGCGTGGAGATGATCGGCAGACGGCCGACGAATTCGGGGATGAGCCCGTACTTCAGCAGGTCCTCCGGCAGCACCATCGACAGATATTCGCCCGGCTTCAGATCGGCCTTCGTGCCGTCGCTGTTGAAGCCGATCACCTTCTTGCCGATGCGGCGCTTGATGATCTGCTCCAGACCATCAAACGCACCGCCGCAGATGAACAGGATGTTCGTCGTGTCGATCTGGATGAACTCCTGATGCGGATGCTTGCGCCCGCCTTGCGGAGGCACGGATGCCACCGTACCTTCCAGGATCTTGAGCAGCGCCTGCTGCACACCTTCGCCCGACACGTCGCGGGTGATCGAAGGGTTCTCCGACTTGCGGGCCACCTTGTCGATCTCATCGATGTAGATGATGCCGCGTTCGGCCTTCTCCACATCGTAATCGGCAGCCTGGATCAGCTTGAGCAGGATGTTCTCCACGTCCTCGCCGACATAGCCCGCTTCCGTGAGCGAAGTGGCGTCGGCGATGGCGAACGGCACGTTCAGGATGCGCGCCAGCGTCTGTGCGAGCAACGTTTTCCCGCTGCCCGTCGGACCGAGCAGGCAGATGTTGCTCTTCTGCAGCTCGACGTCATCATTTTTGGTCTTCGAATTGATGCGTTTGTAATGGTTGTATACGGCAACGGAGAGCGTCTTCTTCGCCTGCTCCTGTCCAATCACGTATTGATCGAGAACAGCCCGGATCTCCTGAGGCTTCGGAACCTCCTTCAGATCGAGCTCCTCTTCGTTGTTGAGCTCCTCTTCCACGATCTCTGTGCACAACTCGATGCATTCGTCACAGATATATACTCCAGGGCCAGCCACGAGCTTGCGAACCTGTTCCTGGGCTTTCCCGCAGAAAGAACATTTCAGCTGTCCCTTTTCGTCGTTAAACTTAAACATTTGCTCACCCCTTCATTTGATCCAGATCACGCCTTGTGATGACTTCATCGATCAACCCGTATGCCTTGGCCTCTTCTGCTGTCATGAAGAAGTCCCGGTCCGTGTCTCTCTCGATTCGTTCGTATGGCTGACCCGTCTGCTTCACATAAAATTCGTTGATCTTGTGCTTCGTCTTCAGGATCCAGTCGGCGTGAATCTTGATATCCGAAGCTTGACCGCGAACGCCGCCAAGCGGCTGATGAATCATGACTTCCGCGTTGGGCAGGGCGAAGCGTTTGCCCTTGGCGCCTGCGGTAAGCAGGAGCGAGCCCATGCTGGCGGCCATTCCGACGCAGATGGTCGAGACGTCCGGCTTGATGTAGTTCATCGTATCCAGTATCCCGAATCCTGCAGTGACGGAGCCGCCCGGTGAATTGATATAGAGATGAATATCCTTTTCAGGATCTTCTGCAGCCAGGAACAACAGCTGGGCGATGACGACGTTCGCGACATCATCATCGATCTCGCTGCCCAGGAATATGATCCTGTCCTTGAGCAGCCGTGAATATATATCGTAAGAGCGTTCTCCTCGGTTCGTCTGTTCTACGACCATTGGCACCAGATTCATCGTTCTCAACCCTTTCTCCTTCGGCCTCTTCCGACTTATTATCGCCTTATATTGTAGCATTAACTCACCAAACTGTCATGGTGGATTGCGTCCAAATTCCAGCATGCCGAGATCGTGTTCTACATGTATATGTATATCTTTTTATATCTATGTTTGGTACCATTTGTTGCTGTTATGTGTGATGGATTTTTCGTTCAGGCTTTAGCGCAAGGGTATTAAAGAAGGCACGCGCGGGTAATGCCTGACGTGCCTTCATCTCGCGATTTATGCAATTATGTGATTGGCATGGTGAGCGTTAAGCCGGTGTACGATCAGGCAACTTCGCTGACCGTCTTGCTGTTGTCCACGAGGAACTGCACGCTCTTGCGAGTGAGCAGATCGGCGCGAAGATCATCGATCGTCCCGTTGGCGGTGAAGATCGCGCGGATCTCGTCCACCGAACGTTGGTACATCTCAGCCAGCTTGGCCAGCTCCGCCTCGAATTCCTCATCGCTGACGGTCAGGTTCTCCGCCTTGGCGATCGCTTCGAGCACGAGGAAGTTGCGCACGCGAGTCTCCGCATCAGTCTTCATCTGCTCGCGCAGATCTTCCTCCGTCTGACCGGTGAACTGATAATACAGCTCCAGGTTCAGGCCCAGCTGACGGAGGCGCAGGTCGTAGTCGCGCAGCATGTTGTCGACCTCGGCGCGGATCATGCCTTGCGGAATGTCAACCTGTGCCGCTTCAGCTGCCTTCGTGACGACCGTGTTTTCGATATAGCGCTTGCGTTCTTCTTCCTTGCGCTTCAGCAGGGTGGCTTCGATGTCCTTTTTCAGCTCGTCCAGCGTGTCGAATTCACTCACATCCTTGGCGAACTCGTCATCCAGCTCAGGCAGAACCTTGCGCTTGATGTCGTTCACCTTCACCTTGAATACGGCGGGCTGTCCGGCCAGCTCTTCGCTGTGATATTCTTCCGGGAAAGTGACGTTGATCTCCTTCTCTTCGCCCTTCTTCATGCCAACCAGCTGCTCTTCGAAGCCAGGGATGAAGGTGCCGGAGCCAAGCACGAGCGAGTGGTTCTCGCCTTTGCCGCCCGGGAATGCGACCCCGTCCTTGAAGCCTTCAAAGTCGATGATCACCGTATCGCCTTCTTGCGCCGGTTCGCCTTCCTCGAGCACGACCAGTTCAGCGTGGCGATCCTGCATCTTCTTCAATTCGGCATTCACGTCATCCTCGGTGACATATACCGCCTGGTCTTCGACCTCGATGCCCTTGTACACGCCGAGTTCCACTTCCGGCTTCACGTCTACCGTGGCGGTGAACTTGAACGGTTGCCCCTTCTCGATCTGCTCGATGTTGATCTCAGGTGTATCTACAGGCGTGATGCCGGACTCCTTGACAGCCTCGGAATAGGCTTCCGGGAGCAGGATGTCGACGGCGTCCTGATACAGGCTTTCCACGCCAAAACGCTTTTCAAAAATCGCTCTTGGTACCTTTCCCTTGCGGAAGCCCGGAACGGTTACCTTGGCAACCACTTTTTTGAACGCCTTATCCAGCGCTGCCGAGAATTTCTCCGCTTCCACCTCAACGGTCAGAACACCGCGGTTCTTCTCTATTTTTTCCCAACTAACGTTCATTTTATGCCTTCCCCTCCAACAACTTTTCCGTTAACATTTTCGGTCAAATGCCAGTATAACCACTATATTATATCACAAAACGTTCATGATTCAATAAAATAGTGACCCGAGCTCCCGCAGATCGACGCTCAGTCATCCGTGCGGCTCCAGCTGTCCATGGAATAAACGGCTTTCTCGAACTGCTTCAGGTCGTCTTCTTCCGACAGGCCGTACATCTCCAGGATCGCGTCGCGATTCGCGCCGCCGAGCATTCTGTCGGCCACGATAAAGTGGAGCGCCGCCGCCCATGCATCAACATGGAAATGCTCATTCAGCAGATACTCATACCGCTCGGTGGCATAGATGCCGTACAGCCACTCCAGCCAGAACGGCTCCGCAAAATAGGCCAGCGATGGCAGCTCGGACTCGCTCACGTCGCGCACCCTGGCCAGCACCTTCTGCAGCTTCTCGGGAAACGCCTCGATGCCGGTCGGCGTATCCTCCACCCGCACATACAGCGGCGCGCCATCGCTCAGGATCGCCACTTCGCCGACCACCCCGCGCTTCTTCAGCGCCTGCAGCACGGTGTATTGGAGCGTTGGCGGGATGTCGGCATTCTCCAGCCAGCGGATCAAAGAGTCATTGATGAGCGGATGGTCCAGGTAAGTCAGCTGCTCGATCGCCATCAGCTTCTCGTCGATTCCTGGCGAATATTGAAGGAGCTCCAGCAGATGCTCGACGAACCGTTCGTCTTTCTCCGCGCGGGAGAGAAGCGCCTTGCGCAGCATGTCGCTTTCGGTCTCATCCTCCTCGGGCTCCTCGTGCTGCGGAAACTCCTGTTCCAACCACTCCAGCAGGGTGCGCCATTCTTCCATCGCGGCCGTGTCGTTCGTCTGACACTCGAGCAAGAAGCGCAGCAGCTCCTTCGCTTCGCCGAAACGCTCTCTCTCCAGGAGCTCCGTGATCTGGAACTGGTAGTAGTCGACCGTCTTCGGCAACAGGAAGATGTTGCCCCCGTCATCCTCATCGCGGTAAAACCCATCGTCGTATGCCATTATGTATTCACCACCCTCATCTGGAATCGGATTGCCGGTTAGTTGTCGCACAGCCTCTCGAGAATCTTCCCGTGGCGGACGCGCATGATGAATCCCACTAGCCGTGAGTGTATCAAACGTGCCGCGTGAAAGCAAACGATCATTTTCACTTTCTTCACCAGCAATCATACGATATCCTGTGTCAAACTGTCGAATCGGCCTGAAATGCGTACATCCGTGCAGGCGTAAGCGCCGCCGTCGGGGTGTCGGCTGCTTCGGATCGCTCGGGTCATCTGTAAGCAGATTTTATCTGTTCTTCCAAATGCAAAATACCAATTGTTGTGGATTGATTTCTGAACTCGGCTATGCTATTATAATCGATGTTTCTGTCCCAGTAGCTCAGCAGGATAGAGCATGCGCCTTCTAAGCGCACGGTCGGGGGTTCGAATCCCTCCTGGGACGTAGACAGTCGCCTCTGGGGCGACTTTTTTCGTTCCAGGAGGGTGAGAACCCACGACGGGGGTTCGTCGGAGCTGTGCTTCGGCAGCTTCCGCTTCGCAGTCTCGACCGCAGGGAGAGTATCCCTCCTGGGACGTAGACAGTCGCCTCTGGGGCGACTTTTTTTGTTTCACTGAAAAATGCATGTTTTCCTGTTCAAACGCCCATCCCATCCGCACGTTCCCATCATACACTGTACCGTCCACTAGTGTCCACGGAGGTGGGATCCATGCCGTCCTGGAGCCAAACCGGAACATACACGAAGCTCAAGATTTCTGTCAGATGCACTTGCCATACCGCTCATTCCTCCAGACGCAGACCCAGCTGCAAATGCAAGATCAGCACCCTTCCGGCATCTCGCCCGGGTCATCATCGTCCAAAACACTCAGATCGCGCATCACGTGCAAGAAGCACGAACAGGAAAGGCCGCATCCTTCGCATCTATTATATCGTGAGGCCGATATGTCCGGGATGCTCCCCTTTCAGGATCCGTCCCGTGGTAAGGAGATATTTCTACCAAGCTCCCGAAGATATCCGACTGGCCGAAGATCCACTGGTTCTGCGGCCGCACCAGTTTGTGAACGATGCGGGTGAACCGGCCGTGAGGTTTATGGACTTTGGACGGGAAGGCTATTTCAATCTGTATATCAACGGCGTCATGCAGGAGGGGAACCTGTATCAGGCGACAGCCGACAAGCTGACGATTGCCACCACAGGTCAGACCATCATCAAGGGCACCCCCATCATCCTGGAGTCCGTCGGATTCCGTGTGGAGTCCGCGGGATCGCCGGTCGCACGGGGGCATGAACAGGACATGGAGCGGAGCAAGGGAAGGGGCGCTGCACGCAGCGCTGCAAAAAGCTTGTCACGGAGAACCGCAAACGGCGTTACGCGCAGAAGATAGATAGTTGCATCAGATACTTTGTCCAAACCTTCGGTATGCAGGGCGAATACGATACTTATGGATTCGATCACTTGCATAAAGGAGGTACGGATATGGCACTGCAACTGATGAAAATACAGGTCGAGGCCACATCAACGGTGGAGACAGGGCCTCAGCCGCAAAAATTTTTCCATGTCACCGCTGCTGAAACCCCGGCAGGTTCGACATTGACCATCGACGTCGCCCAATTCTTCGATGATACCGGTACAGCGGCGGTCGAGCTGCCCGACCTGGCGGTCAATAACAGCATGTATAACGTGTACGTCAACGGTGTGCTGCAGATGCAGGGAATCACCAGCTATACGCCCGGCACCACAGGAAACGGATCACTGGAAATCGACGTGCCCGCCGGCGGCCCGCCGATCCTCGCCAACTCTCCTGTTGTGCTGGAAGTCATCAATTATGTTCCATCCTCCACGATTACGGTCGAAACATAACGATCCGGACAGAGGTGCGCTTCGCGCACCTTTGGCATATCCGGCGAGGCAACCATGCGCCTGGATGCGGCAGGCCGGTCAACGCCATCGAAGCCGTGCCCATAACAGGGACTGTCTAAAAAGTCCCTAAAATGAAAAGTGGACGGAAAGCCAATATGGTTTTCCGTCCATTCTTATTCCATAGTGTCTCTAGGAAGGCAGCAAGGCGGATGCTCGCCACCTTCAGTAGATTGTGGGCCATCGCCACGATCCCGAACTCGGTATGCACCTTATCCAGTCCCCTCAACGAGAACCGGCGGAACGACCGATTGCCCTTGATGTGACCAAATACG
>CALGAO010000011.1 GCA_937957685.1 uncultured Paenibacillaceae bacterium | reverse complement strand
AAGTGGCCAAACGCAGCAGACTGTAAATCTGTTCCCTTACGGGTTCGGTGGTTCGAATCCATCAGCCTCCACCATTTCATAAGCCCAATGCTTCAAGCCAAATATTACAAGTTGACTTCAGGTTTCCGACGTGGTAATATCGTTTTTGTCGGTAAAACAAATCACAAAAAATCAAATCACAACATGCGATCGTGGCGGAATTGGCAGACGCGCTAGATTCAGGTTCTAGTGGTGTAACAACCGTGGAGGTTCGAGTCCTCTCGATCGCACCATACATAAGTTATCGAACACACCTTCATCGATTCTTTTAAGACGCTGAGGGTGTGTTTTTTTATTCTCGATTCACCTGGTTCATAACAGATCCGCGCTTTGCACGGGACCGATGTATTCATAACAGTATATCCGTCCGTCCCGGCTTGGGACAGGCCTGAGCTTGCCTTTCTTCGCAAGGCTGCGACAGTATTTGATCACCGTCTGTTTGTGCAGCTCCAGCTCCGAAGCAGCTTTGGAAGGTCTGATGATGCGATGATTGCGCACTGCGTACCGCAGGATCTCCCGTTCCATCCTGGAGTATCTGGGCGGATGATCCTTGGGCATGTGCAGAAATGGGGACAGGATGTTTCGCATCATGCCGAGGATAAATGCCGGGTTATCTTTCAACTCGTCCAAAGCAATGGCGATCACAACATGCGACTGCGACTGCAGGTACAGCATGCGATTCAGATCCAGTCGATATTTTGAACGATCCGTTCCGTGGGAACCGTAATCCATGATTTCGATACAGATCGTATGATTGCCCACAACCCATGCGAAATCAACAAAATACGACCGTCCTCTCCAATCTCGGACTTCATACTCCGGATGCAAATCATCCAGATGTCCGACCAGGGGCCACCACACCTTCTCTACAAACAAACGGTTGCCAAAACCATGCCCCCGCTTGAGAGCGTCCAGGCGTTCTCCCCTGCGTTTGTCCATATGTCTTTGGATCCACCGGTCATGTTCGATCTGAAAGCTCATGGCAAGACCTCCATTCATTCGACAGACATAAAGAAACCCCGTTCATCCCCTCAAGCCTGAGGGATAACGGGGTGTTCTTCACCACAGGATATTTTCTTGACCTTCATTATACATAATTTGATACGTGGGAGCAAGAGAGCGGACCACAGATTCGAAGGGTATGAAAAATCGTACAAAAGAGTGCCGGTCAACTGGAAGTTCGCTCATTTTGTATGAAAAATCATACAAAAAAAGGGATAATAGGTGAAATGTGAATGTATTTGTATGAAAAATCATACAAAAACAGGGATAATAGTAGAAATATGGACGTATTTGTATGAAAAATCGTACAAAATGATGCTGATGGAGCGAAAAAGTGCTCTTTTTGTATGAAAGATCGTATAAAAACGGAAAGGGTGGCGGAAGACGGTGGAAGACGGGGGTTTTTGCGTGAACAATCGTACAGTTGAATCAGATGTCCGCACGCGAGGCATGGACAAACATGCAAAAACGCGGCCGCCGGAGCACCAGATCACTGGAGGGCTTCGACTGACCGGGCGTCATTACCTGTAGGCTTCGTATGCATCCAGGACTTTGTGGATGTAACGCCGGGTTTCCTGCGGCAGGAGATCGTACTTGGCGCGGAGCTCGCTGTCGTTGCTGATACCCAGACTGCTTAATCTTCCCGGGCCCGCGTTGTAAGCAGCAAGCGCCGTCTGCAACTGGCCGTTGTACTTATCCAGCAGATGAGCGAGATAGCGCACGCCGCCATTCACATTCTCAACCGGATCGAAGGGATTGGTCACGCCCATGGCATCCGCAGTGCCGTCCATCAATTGCATGAGTCCTTTCGCGCCGGCTGGCGAAACAGCGGTCGGATTAAAGGACGACTCTGTCTGGATCACCGCCATGACGAGCGAAGGATCAACCTGGTGCCGAGCGGCAGCGTCCTCGACGATCGCGGAGATGTCACCTGTGACATTGAAGGAAAGTCCATTGTTCATCATAAACGGATGAATGGTATTGGTAACGGAGGCCGTGGAACGATCAGCAGACGCAACTTGGGTTGATGCGGAGTCGGACGTCAACAGCAACAGATCCGACAGCAACTGGGCGAAGTCCGTCTGGCTGGATGATGAGCTGCTGTCGCCATAGATATCCAATGGCTTGATCGCAGATAGCTGAAGCAACTGCTTCATCAAGCGCGGGTCGATATTCATGTCCAACACTCTTTCCTCATAAGATAATCGGCTGTAACCATCATAACACAAACATACATCGGATGTACGAGCATCCACCATATATATCGGTTTTCTGTCGTCAATATTTTACCGGGTGTCAGTGTAAATGGGTTGGCGTCCCGACCCGGAAGTCTGTAAGCAGATAGAATTGTCTTACGGGTAGAACGGATGTAGGGGGAGCGTCTGAAAGCAAAAAAACGTGTTACAGCGTGGTGGGTAGCGGGTGGAGCGTCAGCAAGCAGAAGGCGACCGGAAGCGAGCGGAGCGTCTGTAAGCAGGAAATATCTTCTTACAGGGAGATCGGAAGCGGCTGAGGCCTCCGGTTGTCGTCTATTGGGGGTTTATGCCAATCGGGCGGCTCTCATCTTCTCACATGATTGGATGGCGTAAGGGGCATCATAGACATACGCCTACCATCATAGTCGGGAAGCTGAGGGGATTGCCATCATTTACCTCGTGCCTTTGATCACCGCATTTCTGATTGGATTCGGTTTGACACCGCTCGTCAGGGTGATCGCCTTGCACCTGCGGTTTGTTGACAAGCCGTCGCAAAGGAAGATTCATGTGGAGCCCATCCCCCTGATGGGCGGCCTCGCGATCTACGGCAGCGTCATGCTGACGATGCTGGTGTTCGACGGCCTCTCGCCCCGTTCCTGGTCGCTCATCATCGGAGGAACGGCGCTCTTGGCGATCGGTCTGACAGACGACTGGCACAAGTCCCGCGGCCGCGAATTCCCCGTCTGGCCCAGGCTGATCGTATATGCGGCGGTATCCATTGTTCCGCTGTGGTTTGGCATCGGGATCAGCGGTGTGTCCAATCCATTTGCTGGCGGGATGATCCTGTTTCCGGAGTGGCTGACCTGGCTGGCGACGATGATCTGGACGTTCGCATTGATGAATATGGTGAATTTTATCGACGGAGTTGACGGGTTGGCCGCGGGTATCGTGATGGTCTCCGCGCTCACCCTGTTTATCGTGGCAGTGCTCAAGGGTCAACACGGGTCGGCGCTGATGGGCGCCATCCTCGCAGGCTCCTGCTTGTCCTTCCTCAATTACAATTTCTACCCCGCCCAGATCTTCATGGGGGATGCCGGCTCCGTGTTCCTCGGTTACGCGATCGCCGTGCTTGCGGTGGATGGCGCTTTCAAGAGCGCGACGGTGATCTCCATCCTCGTTCCTTTCCTGGCGGTGGGCGTGCCGATCCTCGATACGCTGATCGTGTTCTCGCGCAGGCTGCTGTCGCACCGTGCCCTCTATCGAGCTGACAAGCTGCATACGCATCACAGGCTGCTCGACCGCGGATTCACGCAGGTTCAGACCGTCTCGCTGCTGTATGTAACGGGCATCCTGCTGGCGATGGTATCGATCTTGCTTGTGCTGATGAACGTATGAATCGCGCGGATGCTGGCGTGAAGATCCGATTGACGCCGGATATGCCGATGACGGTGTTGGCGATGGATTGACAGAAGAGAAGATGGGGATATCAGGATGTGGCCGGGATCGCGACGGGCGATGCCGGTCGTGCATGTGTGGATCAGAGATCATGTCGGATATGGCGCCGACTGAATACGCAAGGTGCGCGTATGCCGCCAGCACACAAGACGTTCCTGCTGCTCCCGGGAACTTGCTCGTGCTGTGAAACGTATGACTATGTTACAATGTTGCATATGACAGATTAAGGTGGTCGAAACATGAATCTGGAGCATATCAAGCAGCGTCTGGAGCAAGCGCTGGGCATTGCATTTGCCATCGTAACGCTGGACAGATGGAACGCGCAGACCGAAAGCCTCGAGGAGCAGGGAACGATCTATTTCCGGATCTCCGACCCATCCGAGGGGGCTGTGGAGGCACTGGCGGTGGATGCTGAGCTTCTCTCCCGATCCGAGAGGCGGCTGGTCGAGATCGTGCTGGAGCTGGAGCGCCGCAACGCCCAGCAGCATAAGCAATGGCCCCAGGCCGCTGATGAGGAAGGCCGGGCCAGGGAGCTGGGACGATGGATGGCGGACAGGCTGGAGGAAGGCGACACGCAGAGCCCGCTGCCGGATCATTCGGCATTGCGCGCGTTCCAGTACAATACGTGCCTGACCTTGCTGCTCGATACGGAATTCGGCGATTCCAACCGGTTCAGCTATAAGGAGTTGAAACGGCTCATCGATACATATTTCGAATCGGACAATGTGTTGATCCCCCTGTCGGAGAGGGAATGGATCGTGCTTGCGTCGAGCACGGTGCTGGAGGCGGCCAATGAAGACGGCGAGCTGGGCGAATCGACGGAGGAGCTGGTGGAGTCGATCGCGCTTGCCCTGCACGAGATGATCATCGAGTGGCTCGGCGAATGCCGCATATCGTCCTCCGGGCTTGTCCATGCACCTTCCAATCTGCTGAGTGCCGTCCACAACATGCGAGGCGCCGTCCGTCTCGGCCGACTGTTCCACTCCGAGGAATATGTCCACCTGCCGTGGAAGCTGCATCTGGAACGGTTGCTCTATACGATGGACGACCGGGAGAAGAAAAAATTCCTGGAGCAGCTGATGAAAAATGCCGAGCACACCACGCTGGATGCGGAGATGCTGACGACGCTGCACGCCTTTTTCAACAACGACTGCAACATCAGCGAAACTTCCAAGGCGCTCTACATTCATCGCAATACGCTGCTGTATCGACTGGACAAGTTCAAGCAGGCGACAGGCATGGACGTGCGAAACTTCCACGACGCGGTGCTGGTCCATATGGCGCTGTTATTGTATAAAGTAACGAAATAGGCCCGGGATTTTTGTAAGGATTGTGCATAGTCATATGGACTGCCATTAGGGTAAGATTAGAGTAAGTTGAAACTAAGGAATGGGGGACATCAACATGGCAAGCGTATCTCTTCGTCATATCTACAAACGCTACCCGGGCGCCAAGGAGCCATCTGTTAGCGATTTTAACCTGGAAATCAAGGACAAGGAGTTCATCGTTCTCGTAGGACCTTCCGGTTGCGGCAAGTCCACAACGCTTCGTATGATCGCCGGTCTGGAAGAAATCTCGGAAGGCGAACTGTACATCGGTGACCGTCTCGTGAACGACGTAGCTCCGAAGGATCGCGACATCGCGATGGTGTTCCAGTCCTACGCTCTGTACCCGCACATGAACGTGTATCAGAACATGGCATTCGGTCTGAAGCTGCGCAAGTTCAAGAAGGACGAGATCGACCGTCGCGTGCAGGAAGCTGCGAAGATCCTCGACATCGCTCACCTGCTCGACCGCAAGCCGAAGGCTCTCTCCGGTGGTCAGCGTCAACGTGTTGCGCTGGGACGCGCGATCGTACGTGATCCGCAGGTGTTCCTGATGGACGAACCGCTCTCCAACCTGGACGCGAAGCTCCGCGGTCACATGCGCGCTGAGATCAGCAAGCTGGCGAAGCGTCTGGAAACGACAGTTATCTACGTTACGCACGACCAGGTCGAAGCCATGACGATGGGCGACCGGATCGTGGTTATGAACAACGGGGTTATCCAACAGGTAGATACTCCGGAGCAACTGTACAATCATCCTGCCAACCTGTTCGTTGCAGGCTTCCTCGGTTCGCCAACGATGAACTTCATCAAGGGCCGTCTGGAAGAATCCAATGGCGTGGTTTCCTTCAAGGCCACGAACATCGACATCGCCCTGCCGGAAGGCCGTGCGAAGCTCGTTCGCGACAAGGGCTATGTGGGCAAGGAAGTCATCCTCGGCGTGCGTCCGGAAGACATCCACAACGAGCCGATCTTCCTGGAAGCTTCTCCGAACAGCGCAGTCAGCGCATATGTAGACGTCGTCGAAAACCTCGGTCACGAAATCATCCTCTACCTGAGCGGCATCGGCGACGGAACGACGGTGGCTCGCGTGGACGCGCGCAACAACGTTGCGGATGGCTCGAACATCAAGCTCGCGATCGACATGAACAAGATCCATCTGTTCGATCCGGTAACCGAGCTGACGATTACAGAATAATACGAACGACAACGACAAGGCCGGCGATATGCCGGCCTTGTCCGCATGTTCGGATGATGGGCTGATGGCGGACTTGTCGAATGCCTGTATCGGATATTGGCGGCATGGCCAGCGGATGCGGGGAATGGATGCTCAGGCTAATGGATGCCCGAATGGGATATGGATGGCCGGGGTGTGGATCCGCTTGGGTTATGGTGATCCGGTTGCAGGATACATGCACGGGCTTGCAGGTGACACATCTCTTCGAAGGTCGGTTTTCTGGTTGATTGTACAGGTCTCGGGCGGGTATGTGCGGGATGAAGGAGACCGGCGACAGGGTCGGGAAGGCCGCAGATGATTAATTTGGAGATTAGGTTGATTTTCCCCCCACGGTTGAATTACGATGAAATCGGATGGAGATTCGGAGAGATAAGGAGATATCATGAATGGCCAAAAAATTGCGCGTGCATAAGCTTGTGAACCGTATGAATCTGGATGTGGTGGCAGGCGAGAGCGGACTGAACAGAGTGATCCAGGTGGCGGATCTGCATCGTCCTGGCATGGAAATCGCTGGGTATTTCGACTATTACCCTGCGGAGCGCGTGCAGATCCTCGGCAAGACGGAGCTGACGTTCTTCCAGACCCTGTCGGACGAACAGAAGCAGGAGAGAATCGCCCGCATGTTGACAGACGTGACGCCTTGTTTCATCATCTCGAGAGGTCAGGATATCCCCCAGGAGCTCTTGACGAAAGCCGAGGAAGCATCGGTTCCTGTGCTCAGAAGCCCGCTGACAACGACGATATTGGCCAGCCGTTTGACGAACTTCCTGGAGAATGAACTTGCGCCTACGACAACGATCCATGGCGTGCTTGTGGATGTATACGGGGTTGGTGTGCTGATCACCGGCAGCAGCGGCATCGGCAAGAGCGAGACGGCGCTGGAGCTGGTGAAGCGGGGCCATCGCCTTGTCGCGGATGATGCCGTCGAGATCCGCCAGACCGCGGACAATCAGCTGTACGGTTCCGCACCTGACCTGATCAAGCATCTGCTGGAGATACGCGGCATCGGCATCATCAATGTGATGACGCTGTTCGGCGCGGGCGCTGTGCGCAGCGTCAAGAAGATCTCGATCGTCATGGCGCTCGAGAACTGGCAGCAGGACAAACAATATGACCGCATCGGTCTCGATGAGGAGAAGACGCAGATCATCGACACGGAGATCCCGCTGATCACGATCCCGGTGCGTCCAGGACGCAACCTCGCGGTCATCATCGAGGTGGCAGCGATGAACTGGAGGCTCAAGGGCATGGGATACAATGCGGCTCAGCAGTTCACCAGCAAGCTCACCGCCGCGATCACGGACGAGTTGGAGGAATCCGAATAGGAGGGTAAGGAATGTTGAATCCAGTTGCTTTTCATCTGGGACCCATACCCGTACACTGGTACGGCATTATCATCGGCCTCGGCGCGGTCGTTGGCTTGCTGCTGGCGATATGGGAAGGCAAGCGATTCCGGATCCCGTCGGAGTTTTTCATGGATCTGATGCTGATCAGCGCTCCGACAGCAATCATCGGAGCCCGAATTTACTATGTGGCGTTCCAATGGGATGTGTACCGGGATAATATCTGGAATGTGTTCAAGATATGGGAGGGCGGCATCGCCATCTACGGTGCCCTGATCGGCGCGATCGTCGCCGGCATCTTCTACACCTGGTACAAGCGCTATGACTTCTGGAGGATCGCCGATATCTGCGCTCCTTCGCTGATCGCCGGCCAGATGATCGGGCGCTGGGGGAACTTCGTCAATCAGGAGGCATACGGCGGGCCGGTGGAGGAGTCTTTCCTGCGGGATACGCTCCATCTGCCGGATTTTATCGTGGATCAGATGAATGTCATGGGCGTGTACCATCACCCGACCTTCCTGTACGAATCCCTGTGGAACCTGCTGGGTCTCATCCTGCTCTTCATTCTTCGCCGTCAATCGTTCGTGCGCGCAGGTGAAGTGTTCGCGTCCTATTTCATCTGGTATTCGATCGGCAGGTTCTTCATTGAAGCTCTGCGTACCGACAGTCTGGCCTTCAAGGGGCCGGAATGGCTGGCCGCTGTGATGGACGTGCTCTGGTCGCCAATGTCGCTCCTGTTCGAGCAGGGATATCTGGATCCGGCGTACGGGAACATTCGCGTCTCGCAGCTCCTGAGCCTGGTGCTCATCATCGCGGCGATCGCGATCATCGTGCTGCGCAGGACGCTGGGCTACGCCAACGTAAGATATATGGACCCGATCCATCGCAATGTGACCAGCGCGAACGGATGAACGTCGTTAAACTGCTAACGGATGGAGCAACAGAGCGGACTGGACAACACGAACAGACAGAACATTGGGTTTAAGGAGAACAGCATGCTACGCTTCGATACGGTACTGTTTGATCTGGACGGAACGACGATCGACACGAACGAACTGATCATCGAATCGATCCAGCATGTATGGACAAGCCGCTACGGCAGGCGGCTGGAGCGCGAGGTGATCATACCGCAGATGGGGAGAACGCTGGAGCAGCAGTTTCAGGCGTTCACCGGAGAGGATGATGTCAGCGAGCTGGTCGCCGAATACAGGAAGTTCAACTACGCGGCGCATGATGATTACGTGAAGCCGTTTCCTTACGTCCAGGAGGTGCTGCGCGCGCTTCGGTCGAACGGCGCGAAGCTTGGCGTGGTGACGACGAAGAAGCGGGCATCCACGATGCGCAGCCTCGCCTGGTGCGGGCTGGACGACCTGTTCGATGTGATCGTGACGCTGGAGGATGTGACCCATCCGAAGCCTCATCCGGAGCCGGTGCTGACCTCGATGAAGCGGCTGGGCGCGATCGCGGAGCGGACGCTGATGGTGGGCGACAGTCCGTTCGACATCCAGTCAGCCCATGCGGCAGGCGCCGTGTCAGCAGCGGTTGGCTGGTCGCTCAAGGGTGAGCAGGAGCTGCTGAGGTTCCACCCGCAGCACATCATCCGCGATATGCGGGAGCTCCTGCCGCTGGTCGGCATCCCGATGGCCAGCGTCCCGATGGCCGCGCCGGGGGCTGCCGGCTTCACCGTCACGGAAAGTGAGGAATGAAGAGAAGATGCGCAAGACGCAAAGATACCCCGTCCAGGGGCCGAACTCCCTCTGGCAGATCTATCGTACGGTCAGCGTCTGGAAGGGGATCCGGAATTTTATCTTTATCCAGATGGCGAGATATTCGCCGTCGCTGCGGCTCAAGAACTGGATCTACCGCCGTATTCTCGGAATGAAGGTTGGCGAGAATACGGCTTTTGGCTTGATGGCGATGGTGGATGTTTTCTTCCCGGAGCGAATCTCGATCGGGTCCAATACGATCATCGGCTACAATACGACGATCCTCGCGCATGAATATCTGATTCATGAATATCGGCTCGGCGACGTGGTCATCGGCTCCAATGTGATGATCGGCGCCAATACGACGATCCTGCCCGGTGTGACGATCGGCGATTATGCGGTGGTGGGAGCGGGAACGGTGGTCACCAGGGATGTGGCGGCGCACAGCTTCGTCGCCGGCAATCCGATGCGCGTCATCCGCGAGGGCAAGGATGGGCGTGACGAGGATGCGGGGGCTGCTTCAACGGGAGGAAGTGACGACGCCACCGTCCTTCTTTCACATCCGGAGCTGTAATTTTCGCCGCGGTCATTTACTTTAGTTTGCTAATATGCTACCATATTAGCAAACTAAAGCGAGGGATTCGCGGTTATCGATGAGCTCGAGCTCAGAAAGCAGAAGCAGACGTTATACAAGTTGATCGAGGTGAAATTCGTGTCCAAACCCAAGGTGTTCGAGAAGCCTTCCGGCATGAAGGATTATCTGCCTGGCGCGGTGACGAGGCTGCGCAGCATCGAGAGCCGCGTGCTGGCATGCATGGAGAAATGGGGGTATCGGCAGATCATGACGCCGACCCTGGAATACTACGATACGGTGGGCGTGACAAGCGCCACATCCGACAGGAAGCTGTTCAAGCTGTTGGACAATCGCGGCACGACGCTGGTGATGCGTTCGGATATGACCACGCCGATCGCCCGCGTCATCGCTTCGCTGCTCAAGGATGAGCCGCTGCCGATCCGCCTGGCCTATCACGCCAGCGTGTTCCGGGCGATCGAGGAGGAAGCGGGACGCGATGCGGAGTTTTACCAGACGGGCGTCGAGCTGGTCGGCGATCCGTCGCCGGATGCCGATGCCGAGGTGATCGCGTTGACGGTCGCTTCGCTGCAGGCGGCGGGCATCACGCATTTCAAGCTGGCGATGGGCCACCAGGGACTGCTGAACGGGCTGCTGCAAGAATGGCTGCAGGATCGGCCGGATGCGCAGGAGCAGCTGAAGGAGCGCTTGCTCGCCCGCGACTATGTCGGCTATCGCCGCGTGATCCGCGGCCTGGATGTGTCGGCGGAGGTGCAGGCGAAGCTGGAGGGCATCCTCGAGCTGCGCGGCGGCAAGGAAGTATGCAGCAAGGTGTCCGAATACACGTCGGATGAAAGCACGCGCGCGGCGATCCATGACCTGTGCGAGATCTGGGAGGCGCTGTCCGCTTATGGCGTGCAGGAGCATGCGATGATCGATCTGACGATGATCGGAAACTTCTCGTATTATACGGGGATGATCTTCGAGGCGTATTCGGCGGAGCTGGGCTTCCCGGTGGCCAGCGGCGGGCGCTATGACAACCTGCTGCAGCAGTTCGGCCGTCCGGCGCCGGCTACCGGCTTCGCGCTGAAGACGACGCGCATCCTGGATATCCTGGGGGCTGGCGAGGAGCAGGCGAAGCGGGTGCTGATCGCCTACGTGCCGGAGCAGCGCCGCGAGGCTTATCAGCTGGCGGCGGGACTGCGCGAGCGGGACGGCTATGCGGTGGAGACCAGATGCCTGGGCAGCGGGGTATCGGGGCAGTCTCCGGAACAGACAGCAGAAGGGAAGCTGGCATATATGGGCAAGATGTACGATGAGATCATCCTGCTTGCAGGCGAGGACGGAGGTGAGCGCGATGAGTGACAGACTCAAGATCGCGATGCCGAAGGGCCGCATCTACAAGCAGGCGTCGAAGCTGTTCCGCGAGGCGGGGCTGCCGATCCCGGATGAGATCGATGATACCCGCAAGCTGATCATCGAGATCCCGGAGGCGGGCATGGACTTCATCATGGCGAAGCCCGTCGATGTTCCGACCTATGTGGAGTATGGCGCAGCAGACGTCGGCGTCGTCGGCAAGGACGTGCTGATGGAGGAGAACCGCGACGTCTACGAGCTGCTCGACCTTGGCATCGCCCGTTGCCGCATGTCGCTCATCGGCTTGCCGGATCGCAAGCCGGGGCATACGGTGCGCGTCGCCACGAAGTATCCGAACGTCGCGTCGCAATATTTCCGCGAGAACGGGCAGCAGGTGGAAGTGATCAAGCTGAACGGCTCGATCGAGCTGGCGCCGCTGATCGGGCTGGCTGACCACATCGTCGACATGGTCGAGACCGGGCAGACGATCCGCGAGAACGGGCTGGTCGAGATCAAGACGATCTTCCACATCACGAGCCGACTCATCGCCAACCGGGTCAGCTATCGGATGAAGAGCGGGCAGATCGAGGCGCTGTGCAAGCAGCTGCAGCGCGTGATACCGGGCCATGAGCTGTCCGGCAATCAGGCCTAGGAGCGAGATCCCGCCTGGATGGTTACGGCCAGGCCAACGGACACAAGGGACAGACCGGGCATAATGAGATGAGGATGAAAGGGGCTACGCGTATGCGCATCATACCCGCTGATGCATACAAGTTGGAACGGAATGTGGACTATGGAACGAGAGAGCAGAACGAAGCGGTGCAGAAGATCATCCAGGATGTGGCCGAGGGCGGCGATGCGGCGCTGCTGAAGTATACGGCCGAATTCGACAGGATGACGCTGACATCGAGCGAACTGAGGGTAACGGAGGAAGAGATTCAGGCCGCCTATGCGCAGGTGGATGAGGAGTTCCTCACGGCGCTTCGCCTGGCTGCGGACAACATCCGCAGCTTCCACGAGAAGCAGAAGCGCACGTCATGGATCGACACCGCGCCGGACGGCACGATCCTCGGCCAGATCATGCGGCCGATCAGGCGGGTGGGCCTGTACGTGCCGGGCGGGACCGCCGCTTATCCATCGACGGTGCTGATGAACGTGATCCCGGCGAAGGTGGCTGGCGTCAGCGAGATCGTGATGGTGACTCCGCCGGCGACAGCCGGCCGGGCGGGCATCAATCCGATCATCCTGGTCGCCGCGGCTGAAGCGGGTGTGACGGAGATCTACCGCGTCGGCGGAGCGCAGGCGATCGCAGCGCTGGCTTACGGCACGGAGACGATCCCGGCGGTGGACAAGATCTGCGGCCCCGGCAACATCTATGTCGCGCTGGCGAAGCGCTACGTGTACGGCAGCGTCGATATCGACAGCATCGCCGGACCGACGGACATCGTCGTGCTCGCGGATGAAGCGGCCGATCCGCAGTATGTGGCGGCCGATCTGCTGTCGCAGGCCGAGCACGATGTGATGTCCTCGGCGATCCTCGTGACCGATTCGCAGGCGCTGGCGGAGGCGGTATCGGCTGAGGTGGATCGTCAGCTGACCGAGCTTCCGCGCCGGGAGATCGCCGCCGCAGCGATCGCGAAGAGCGCGATCCTGATCGCGGGCTCCCTGGCGGAAGGGATTCGCACCGTGAACCGGATCGCGCCGGAGCACCTCGAGGTGATCGTGCGCGAGCCGATCTCCGTGCTGCCGCACATCGAGAACGCGGGCGCGATCTTCCTCGGCCCGTACAGCACGGAGCCGGTAGGCGACTACTTCGCCGGCCCGAACCATGTGCTGCCGACGAACGGCACCGCAAGGTTCTCGTCGCCGCTGAACATCGATGACTTCGTGAAGAAATCCAGCATCATCCAATACAGCAAGGAAGCACTTCTGCGCGATGCCGGGCACATCATGAAGCTGGCGAGAGCGGAAGGCTTCGAAGGGCA
Source organism: uncultured Paenibacillaceae bacterium (assembly GCA_937957685.1). Classification (GTDB taxonomy): domain Bacteria; phylum Bacillota; class Bacilli; order Paenibacillales; family DA-C8; genus Insulibacter. The sequence continues at coordinate 22,836 of CALGAO010000011.1, read as the reverse complement.
TGCGCGTGCGGTGGAGATCAGAGTGAGAAAGGAAGGAAACAGCCTATGACGGCATCGGAAGCTAGACAAGCCGCGATCAAGCGGACGACGAATGAGACGGATATCCAGCTGACGTTCAATGTGGACGGCAGCGGGGTGAGCGAGCTGGAGACGGATGTGCCGTTTCTGAACCACATGCTCGATCTGTTCACCAGACACGGACATTTCGATCTGAAGGTGAACGCCCGCGGCGACGTGGAGATCGACGACCATCACACGGTGGAGGATATCGGCATCTGCCTCGGCCAGGCGCTGCGTGAGGCGCTTGGCGACAAGCGGGGGATCAGGCGCTATGCGAGCGTGTTCGTGCCGATGGACGAGGCGCTGGCGCAGGTCGTGATCGACATCAGCAACCGGCCGCATCTGGAGTATCGGGCGAACTTCCCCGGAGCGACCGTCGGCAGCTTCACGGTGGAGCTGGTGAAAGAGTTCCTCTGGAAATTCGCCCTCGAGGCGCGCATCACCCTGCATGTCATCGTTCACTATGGAGACAATACGCATCATATGATCGAAGCGGTGTTCAAGGCGCTCGGCCGCGCGCTTGACGAGGCGACGTCGATCGATCCGCGCGTCAAGGGCGTGCCTTCCACGAAGGGAGTGCTCTGAGCTTGATCGCGATCATCGATTACGGTATGGGCAATCTGCATAGCGTCAGCAAGGCCGTGGAACGCCTCGGCTATGAGGCGGTCGTGACCAGCGACAAGGGGACGATCGCAGCGGCTGACGGGGCGATCCTGCCGGGCGTCGGCGCCTTCGGCGACGCGATGGACAACCTGCGCGCCGCCGGCCTGGTGGAGCCGGTGAAGGACTATGCGAGCAGCGGCAAGCCGCTGCTCGGCATCTGCCTCGGCATGCAGCTGCTGTTCAGCGAGAGCGAGGAGCACGGCCTCCATCAGGGGCTGGATCTGCTGCCTGGCAGGGTCGTGCGGCTGAACGGCCAGGGCAAGATCCCGCATATGGGTTGGAATCGGCTGACGTTCCATCAGCCCTCTCCGGTGCTGGAAGGACTGGAAGAAGGACATGTGTATTTCGTCCATTCCTTCAAGGCGTTGCCTGAGGAACCGCGCGACCTGCTGGCCTCGACGGACTACCATGAGCAGGTGGCCGCGATCGTCGGCCGGGACAACGTGTACGGGATGCAGTTCCATCCGGAGAAGAGCGGCGCGCTTGGCATGCAGTTGCTCAGACGTTTCCTGGAGCTGACGAAGTGAACCCTGGCGGAGGGGACAGGTCCGCCATGAGGGCGGCAGGTGGAGCAACAGGCGCATGCCGCGCAGCTCCAGGCATGTGCAGATTGAACCAGAGCAAGAGGAGATAAGCAAGTTCCATGAGGAGGGAGACCATGGCGCGATTTACGATCTATCCGGCGATCGATATACGCGGAGGCAGGTGTGTCCGCTTGAAGCAGGGAGATTACGCGCAGGAGACAGTGTATCATGAGGATCCGGTGGAGGTCGCGAAGGAGTGGGCGGCGCAAGGAGCGGAGTGGATCCATCTCGTGGATCTCGACGGAGCGAAGGCCGGCCAACCGGTAAACGACGAGCTGATCGGACGCATCGCCCGGGCGGTTGACGTGCCGGTGCAGGTCGGCGGGGGCATGCGCACCCTGCGCGATGTGGAGCATATGCTCGGCCTTGGCGTATCGCGCGTCATCATCGGCACGGCAGCGATCGAGGATCGGGAGTTCACGAAGCAACTGCTGGCGAGCCGCGGCGACCGGGTCGCGATCGGCATCGACGCGCGCGACGGATATGTGGCGACGAGGGGCTGGCTGGAGACGTCGCAGGTGAAGGCGGAGGATCTGGCGAAGGAGCTGGCTGCTCAGGGCGCGTCGACGTTCATCTTCACGGACATCTCGCGCGACGGCATGATGGGCGGACCGAACGTCGAGGCGATCGTGCGCCTGGCCAGGGTATCCGGCCGGTCGGTGATCGCCTCCGGCGGCGTCAGCCGGTATGCCGACCTGGAGAGCCTGGCGCGGCATGCGGACGAAGGCGTATCCGGCGCGATCGTCGGCAAGGCGCTGTACACGGGCAATATCGTGCTGGCGGACGCCATCAGGCAGCTGGCCGTACAGACGGGAGGATGATCGGATGCTGACCAAGCGCATCATACCCTGCCTGGATGTGAAGGACGGCAGGGTCGTCAAGGGCGTGAATTTCGTCAATCTGCGCGATGCCGGCGACCCGGTGGAGCTGGCTGCCCTGTATGATCGTGAAGGCGCCGATGAGCTCGTCTTCCTCGACATCTCGGCGTCGGTGGAAGGCCGGGCGACGATGGTCGAGGTCGTGCGGCAGACGGCCGGGGAGATCACGATCCCGTTCACGGTCGGCGGCGGCATCTCGAGCGTCGATGACATGAAGCGGCTGCTGCGCGCGGGCGCGGACAAGATCGGCATCAATACGGCGGCCGTGAAGAACCCGCAGCTCATCTCCGATGGCGCGCGCAGGTTCGGGTCGCAGTGCATCGTGGTGGCGATCGATGCGAAGTATAATCCGGAGATGGGCGAATGGGAGGTATACACCCATGGCGGGCGCACGCCCAGCGGTATCAAGGCGCTCGAGTGGGCGCGGGAAGCGGAGCGGCTCGGCGCTGGCGAGATCCTGCTGACGAGCATGGATGCCGACGGCACGAAGGACGGCTTCGATATCCCGCTCACGCGCGCCGTGTCCGAGAGCGTGTCGATCCCGGTGATCGCCTCCGGCGGCGCCGGCAAGGCGGATGATTTCTACAAGGTATTTACCGAAGGCAAGGCGGACGCCGGACTGGCTGCGTCGATCTTCCATTACAAGGAGATCTCGATCGACGAAGTCAAGCGCGATCTGCGTGCGAAGGGAGTGGAAGTGCGGTGACAACCACCGTCGATATCGATACATTAAAATGGGATGAGCAAGGCCTGATTCCGGCGATCGTGCAGGATGCGGTGAGCAAGGAAGTGCTGACGCTGGCATATGTGAACCGGGAATCGCTCAAGGCTTCGCTGGAGAGCGGAGAGACCTGGTTCTGGAGCCGTTCCCGCCAGGAGTTGTGGCACAAGGGCGCAACCAGCGGCAACACGCAGAAGATCCGGGAGATTCGTTACGACTGCGACGCCGATGCGCTGCTCTTCCTGGTCGAGCCGCAGGGGCCGGCTTGCCACACCGGCAAGTACAGCTGCTTCCATGAGCGGCTGGATGCCGGGGATACGGCGGCCATCCAGGCGGCGAAGCACGACCGCTACGCGATCCTGAACGAGCTGGAGAAGGTGATCGCCAGCCGCGAAGCCGAGCGGCCGGAAGGAGCGTACACGACCTACCTGTTCGACAAGGGGGTCGACAAGATCCTGAAGAAGATCGGCGAAGAGGCCGGCGAGGTCATCATCGCGGCGAAGAACCGCGATCACAACGAGCTGAGCTGGGAAGCGAGCGACCTCATCTTCCACCTGCTCGTGCTCCTGCGTGAGCAGAAGCTGCCGATCGACCGCGTCCTCGCGGAGCTCGAAGGCCGTCACGCGAAACCGAAGCAATAGCGATAAGGTGAATTGCCCGAAGAACACGGTTCATCTCTTCGGGCAGTTGTTGCGTTCAGAGACATGCAGGCGGGGACGAGGAACAGAAAGGGGCGAAGGGCATGAGAATCGACTATCATACGCATCACGTCCGCTGCGGTCACGCGAAGGGAGAGCTGGAAGAATATGTGCTGCGCGGGATCGAACTGGGTCTCAAGCAGCTTGGACTCTCCGATCATATGCCGCTCATTCACGTGGATCCGGCGACGTATTACGAAGGCATGGCGATGCCGATGGAAGAATTGCCTCGATATGTGGAAGAATGCCTGTACCTGAAAGACAAATATCGTGATAGAATCGATATTCGGGTTGGTCTCGAAGGAGACTATATCGAAGGGTATGAGGAACAGATCGCGGCGATCGTCGAAGGCTACCCCTGGGATTATGTGATCGGTTCGGTGCATTTTCTCGGGGAATGGGATGTGACGGACTACCGCCAGCTGCACAACTGGGAAGGCAAGAACGTCGATGAGGTCTACGAGGCGTATTATGATGCCGTGCAGAAAGCGGCGCGGACCGGGCTGTACGATTACATAGGACATGTGGATGTGATCAAGCGGTTCGGGCAGAAGCCGTCCTCCGACATGACCGAGCTGGAGCGGCGGACGCTGGATGTGATCCGGGAGATGGGGCTCGCCATCGAGCTGAACGCTTCCGGCCTGCGCATGCCGGTGCAGGAGATGTTCCCGAGCAGACGGATGCTGGAGTATTGCCGAGCGATCGGCATACCGCTGACGGTCGGCTCCGATGCCCATGAGCCGGAGAGGTTGTCGCAGTATCTCGACGAGGCCTATGCGTTGCTCAGGGATGTCGGATTCACGGAGCTGGCAACATTCGACAAGCGTCGCCGCGTCATGGTGCCGCTTGAATAGAATGTTTTGAAACAAGATGTTGGTAAGGGTATAATGAGGGTATCCATGATTAACCCATAACCAATCTGGTGATCAATCGAGATTTTCCTTATATAACGTTTGGGAGGGGCCTATTCGTATCATGTTGGACAGCGAAACTACCAAAGTATTCTCGGGGACATCGAACCCGAAACTGGCGCAGAGAATCTGCAATGAGCTGGGCATTCCGCTCGGCAAGATCTTCATCTCGCGCTTCAAGAGCGGAGAGGTGTACTGTCACTTCGAGGAATCGATCCGCAACTGCGATGTATTCCTCGTCCAATCGTTCTCACATCCGATTAACGAGAATTTTGTCGAATTGCTCGTGATGATCGATGCAGCCAAGCGCGCTTCCGCCCGCACGGTCAATGTGATCGTCCCATACTACGGCTACGCCAGACAAGAACGCAAGGCGAAGCCGCGTGAGCCGATCTCGGCGAAGATGGTGGCGGACGTGCTGACGACTGCAGGAGCCAGACGGGTCATCACCGTTGACCTGCACGCGCCAGCGATTCAGGGATTCTTCAATATTCCGGTTGATCACCTGACCGCACTGGACATGATCGTGGACTATCTGAAGAAGCAGAACATCCAGAACCCGGTAGTGGTGTCCCCGGATGCAGGTCGTGCATCGACGGCGGAGAGGCTGGCGAGCTTCATGAATTCGCCGTTCGCCATCATGATCAAGAAACGCCCGGCCCACAACGAGTCCGTCATCACGCACCTGATCGGTGATGTCGAAGGACGGACGCCGATCATCATCGAGGACCTGATCGACACCGGCAAGACCCTGGTGAATGTCGTCGAGGGATTGAAGGAACGGGGCGCCAACGACGCTTATGTATGTGCCACCCACGGGCTGTTCTCGGGGGATGCCATCAAGAATCTCGACCGGCCTTATGTGAAGGAGATCATCGTTACCGATACGATCCCGCAGCCTGAAGACCTGTCGCCCAAATTCAAGATCCTGTCCATGGATCATCTGCTGGCTGACGCCATCCGCATCATCGTGCAAGGCGGCTCGATCAGCACCTTGTTCAAATCCGGAGGCGTGTGACCATCCATAGCGTCAAGCATGGTGATGATGCAATTGCCGGCATGAACGACAGGAGGTGCAAGTAACGGTGAAGAATAAACAGAGGAACGCTGAACATGCTGCACACAACGTGATTCCGCTGCGGTTGAACGCCGAGTTTTACTTCGAGCGGGCGATGCAGTCGCTGGATCGCTATCATTATGAGAAGGCGCTTCGATATTTTCGCCGTGCTGCTGAAACCGAGCCGGGAAACGCTGTTCATCATATTAATCTGGCAGGTGTACTGTCGGAAACCGGTGATTATGAATCATCGAACAAGATTCTGCAGTATGTCCTGGAATCTCTGGATCCCACTCTTACCGAATGCCATTTCTACATGGCGAACAATTATCTCAACATGGACAAGCTTGAAGAATCCGAGAGTGCGCTCCTGCGCTACCTGGAGCTGGACGAGCAGGGCTTGTATATAGAGGAAGCCGAGGAGCTGCTCGAGCTGCTCTCGCTGGAGCTTGGACGCCCGGTGAAGGTCAGGAGCATCCGCTGCAGGGCCGAGCTGTTCGAGCATGATCAGGCGCGGGTGCTGCTGGAGGAAGGACGCTTCAATGAAGCGGTGCGTCGGCTGGAGCAGCTGTCCGAGCAGAATCCGGATTTCCTGGCGGCGCGCAACAACCTGGCACTGGCATATTATTATATGGGGCAGCTCGAGCGTGCCGTGGAGACGGTGGAGTCGGTGCTCCGGGAGGATCCGGGCAACCTGCATGCCCAGTGCAATCTGGTGATCCTCAAGCTGCAGATGGAGCAGCATGACGAGGTGAAGCGCCTGACGGACAGCCTGAAGAAACTGCATCCGCTGAATCCGGAGCACGCCTTCAAGCTGGCGACGACGATGGGGATCATCGGCGAGCATGAACACGCCTATCGCCTGTTCCGGCGCCTGATCAAGTTCGGATTGATCGAGCCGGATGCGAGCCTCTATCACTATACCGCTGTTGCGGCTTCCCATACCGGAAGGTATGAAGTGGCGCGCAAGCTGTGGCGGCATGTGAAGAAGCTCGATCCGGACATGAGCATCGCCGACTACTGCCTGCAGCAGCTGGACCGGCACGAGGAAAGCGGCAGCGAGATGCCGCTTGAGCTCAGCTACAGCTATCAGCTGCCGTTTGAGGAGCAGTTCAAGTGGTTCGAGCAGGCGGATGGCTCGATCTCCGACAAGTTCCGCCGCGACCCGATCGTCCGCTCCTCGTTCTTCTGGGTGCTGCGCTACGGCGATCATGACACGAAGCTTCAGGTCATCCAGGCGTTGGGCCTGATCGGCGATCAGGAGGTGGAGATGGCGCTGCGCGAGTTCGTGCAGCGGCCGGAAGAGGCGGATGATCTGAAGAGAGCGGCGCTGCTGGTGCTGTATGAGATCGGGGCCAAGGAGCCGTATCAGGCGGTGCTTGGCGGTCGTCAGGTGGAGCTGAACGGACCGCCGCGCGGCGCCGTGTTGTCCGTCTGGGAGCAGTCCTGGCAGCAGGTGATCGACATCGCGCTCTCCAAGATGGAGAAGCACTATGACATGATCGAGCGATATGACATGCAGACGCTGTGGTCGGACTATCTCAGCAAGACCTATCCGGACACGCCCCAGATTCGCAGATCCGAGGGGTGGGCCGCTGCGCTTGAGTATCTGATTGCCAAGATGCACAGAAGACACATCACCTATATAGAGGTTGCTGCCCGGTACGGGGTATCCGTGTCCACAGTCCGCCGGCACGCCATGGAGATCGATCGGGTCTGCGGTCTGCGGGAGAAGATGGAAGCCATCTTCCCTCAATTTGGCGGCAAACTATAGACAAGGTATCGTATGAAGGAGCATGAACCGGTTCAGGTCGTCATCTCGGCTTGCTGGTCATGCGTATTTTATAGGAGCAGGAGGTAGAAATCCATGTACAAGACGGTTGTTATCGGCACAGGACCGGCTGGCTTGACGGCTGCCATCTATCTGGCGCGGGCCAATCTGGAGCCGCTCGTGATCGAGGGACCGGAGCCGGGCGGGCAGCTGACGACGACGACGGAGGTTGAGAACTTCCCCGGGTTTCCGGAAGGGATCATGGGGCCTGAACTGATGGACAATATGCGCAAGCAGGCGGAACGCTTCGGCGCGAAGTTCCAGCGCGGCTGGGTGACGAAGCTGGACGCCTCGAGCAGGCCGTTCAGGCTGACGGTCGATGGCGCTGGCGAGCTGCTGGCGGAATCGGTGATCATCTCCACCGGCGCCACTGCCAAACTGCTCGACATTCCCGAGGAGAAGGCCAACATCGGCCGCGGCGTCAGCACCTGCGCGACTTGTGACGGCTTCTTCTTCCGCGGCAAGAAGATCATCGTGGTTGGCGGCGGCGACTCGGCGATGGAGGAGGCGAACTTCCTGACGAGATTCGCGACGGAAGTGCGCATCGTGCATCGCCGCGAAGAGCTGCGCGCGTCGAAGATCATGCAGGAGCGGGCGCGCGCGAACGAGAAGATCGTCTGGAGCCTGAATCGCACGCCGCTGGCTGTCATCGCCGATGACCGCGGCGTGACCGGCCTGAAGGTGCGGAACAACGCGACCGGCGAAGAGGAAGTGCTGGAGGCAAGCGGCATCTTCGTGGCGATCGGACACAAGCCGAACACCGACTTCCTCAAGGGGATCATCGATCTGGACGAGCACGGCTACATCAAGGTGAAGCCGGGCACGACAGAGACGAATGTGCCGGGCATCTTCGCTTGCGGCGACGTGCAGGACAGCCGATACAGACAGGCGATTACCGCAGCGGGCAGCGGCTGCATGGCGGCGCTGGACTGCGAACGTTTCCTCGAGGGAAGCGCGACGCAGGACTGGAGCAAGACGCTGTAAGCCTGGGAGAAGTTCGGGGGATAGCATCTTTCATTCAGAAGGCCATCCGTGTATGGGTGGCCTTCTTGCACGCAAGCCGCGAGGAAGCTTGTTGTCGAATGGATCCTGATGGATCGGACGATCATTCGACATTGGCATGAAATTCTTGCGAATCCATCATGGTGTGACATCGTGTGGATGTGATACAATAAGGCTATAAGATGGGGGATCGTCTTGCGGGCACGCGGGTCGATCTTTTTTGTATGCATGTACGTGGCCACGGTCAGAGATGTCTTGACCTGACTATAGCCTTAATATATAGTTGGAATGAATCGCGTGGTACAACGGTACAAAAGAAAAGATTCATGTTAATCTTCACAGTCGGGGTGATAGGAATGACACAATCTATCTATGTCGGTGTCGATGTTGGCGGCACCTCCATCAAGCTGGGGATTTGCAATGTGAACGGTGATTTGCTGGAAACATACGAGGGACCAACCGAAGCAGAGGGCGGTTCTGAGGTGGTGCTTCGCCATATTGCTGAGTATGCCCGCAAGATCGTCGAGCAATCGGCATACTCCTGGGAGCAGGTGGCCGGCGTCGGAGTTGGCTTCCCTGGTTTCATGGACATGAAGAACGGCGTCGTCAGGTTCGCGCCTAACCTGAAGTGGGAGAATATTCCGGTGCGCGCGAAGCTGGAGGAGAAGCTGCAGAAGCCGATCAAGATCAACAACGACGCCAACATCGCCGCGCTGGGTGAAGCGTGGGCAGGAGCAGGCAAAGGCGTCGATGACCTGATCATGCTGACGCTCGGCACCGGCGTAGGTGGAGGGATCATCGCCGGCGGCAAGATCTACGAAGGCTACAACGGCATGGCTGGCGAGCTGGGCCATATCCACGTCGTGCCGGATCTTGAGGCGATCCAGTGCGGTTGCGGCCGCAAGGGCTGCGTCGAGACGGTATCGTCCGCGACCGGCATCGTGCGCATGGCGAAGGATGCGCTGGAACGCGGCGAGAAGACGATGCTGTCGATGGGCGAAGTGACGGCCAAGGCGGTGCTGGATGCGGCGCGTGAAGGCGACGAGGTCGCCAAGCGCATCGTCAGCCGCGCCGGTTATTATCTCGGCCTGACGATGAGCACGCTGGCGATCATCCTGAATCCGCAGCGCTTCATCATCGGCGGAGGCGTGTCGAAGGCAGGGGAGATCCTGTTCCAGCCGGTGCGCGAAGCGTTCGCGAAGCATACGCCGCCGAGCATGCAGGAGGGTGTGGACATCGTTCCCGCCATTCTGGGGAACAATGCGGGAGTCGTCGGAGCCGCAGCCCTGCACCTCCGGGGATAAACCACTCATCCGCCTGATCTGCTATAATGGATGCATGAGTCTGACGGAGTCCGCAGGACAGGAGGTTGCGTGACATGACGCAAGTATACGGTTCAGCCCATCTGGTGATCATCACAGGGATGTCCGGCGCGGGCAAGACGATCGCTGTGCAATGCCTGGAGGATCTTGGGTACTTCTGCGTCGACAATCTTCCCCCGGTGCTGATTCCCAAGTTCGCCGAGCTGATCGAGCAGTCGCGCGGCAACATCGAGAAGGTGGCGCTGGTCATCGACCTGCGCGGCCGGGAATTCTTCACGGCGCTGAATGAGGCGCTGGCGGAGCTGCAGACGAATACGACGATCCGCTACGAGATCCTGTTCCTCGATGCGACGGATTCCGTGCTGGTCCAGAGGTACAAGGAAAGCCGCCGCCGCCATCCGCTGGCGAAGAGCGGTTCGCCGCTCGACGGCATCGTGCAGGAGCGGAAACTGCTGGAGGAGCTCAAAGGCATGGCGACCCAGGTCATCGATACGAGCAACATGAAGCCGGCCCAGCTCAAGATGGCGATCACCTCGCGCTTCAGTCAGTCTGAACGAAGCAGGATCAACGTGAATATCATATCCTTCGGATTCAAATATGGCATTCCCATCGATGCTGATCTCATCTTCGATGTACGCTTTCTGCCGAATCCTCACTACATCGATCATCTCAGACCGAAGACTGGTCAGGACCAGGAGGTCTATGATTATGTGATGAGATGGAACGAGACACAGGTCTTCCTGACCAAATTGTTGGATCTGATCCAATACCTTATCCCGCAATATGTGAAGGAGGGGAAGAGCCAGGTTGTCATCGGCATCGGCTGCACTGGCGGCAAGCATCGATCCGTCGCGATCGCTGAATATCTCTGCAAGATGATCGGCAGCGGAGAGCTTGAGACAGCCCATGTAACACATCGCGATGCCGCGCGTGATCATCGATAAGGGGAGAGTAGAGGCATGGGGAAGGGTCCCAGGGAAATGGATTTGCCGCGCATCGTCGTGATCGGAGGAGGGACCGGTCTGTCCGTCATGCTGCGCGGACTGAAAGCTCTGCCGCTGGATATTACGGCCATCGTGACGGTGGCGGATGATGGCGGCAGCTCGGGCGTGCTGCGCTCGGAGATGCAGATGCCGCCCCCCGGCGACATCCGCAACGTGCTGCTGGCGCTTGCGGATGTGGAGCCGATGCTGTCCAAGGTGCTGCAGCACCGGTTCCATGAGGGGTCGAGCCTGGCCGGGCACAGCCTGGGCAATCTGATCCTCGCCGCGATGAAGGAGATCACCGGGGATTTCGTGACGGCGGTCAAGGAGCTCAGCAAGGTGCTGGCGGTCAGGGGCCAGGTGCTGCCGGCCAGCGCTCAGCCGATCGAGCTGATCGCCGAATATTCGGACGGCAGCCAGGTGCGCGGGGAATCGCAGATCCCGAAGCGAGGCATGCCGATCCGCAAGGTGAGGATCGAGCCGGTCAACGCGGTGCCGCTCGCCGAAGCGGTGGAAGCGATCGAGCGGGCGGACGCGATCATCATCGGTCCCGGCAGCCTGTACACGAGCATCATTCCCAACCTGATCGTGCCCGGCATCGCAACGGCCATCGTCCGTTCCAGGGCGGTCAAGATCTTCGTCTGCAACGTGATGACGCAGCCCGGCGAGACGGACCGTTACAGCGCCGGGATGCATGTGAACGCGATCGTGCGGCATGTGCCGGACATCACCTTCGACTATATCGTGGTGAATGATGGTCCGATCTCGCAAGAGGTGCTTAAGAAATACGCGGAGCAGGGCGCGGAGCCGGTGCGGCTGGACCGGAAGGAGCTTGACGCTACCGGCGCCGAGATCATCGCTGATCGGCTCGTCCTGTATCGCACGTATCTGCGCCATGATACCGAGAGGCTGAGCGAGCATATATTAAGGATCGTCCATTCCTGGACAGCGAAGAAGAGGTGACAGGAATGTCTTTTGCAGCCCAAACCAAAAAAGAACTGACGATGATCGAGGCAGGGCAAGCTTGCTGCGAGAGAGCGGAGCTGGCGGCGCTGATCCGCATGATCGGCACCGTGCAGCTTACCGGCAGGCGGATCGTGCTGGATGTGTCGACGGAGAACGCCGCCATCGCCAGGCGCATCTTCACGCTGATCAAGCGGCAGTTCGGCATTCAGGCAGAGCTGCTCGTGCGCAAGAAGATGCGGCTGAAGAAGAACAACGTCTATATCGTGCGCGTGCCGCGAGGCGTGGAGGAGCTGCTCAAAGAGCTCAAGATCGTCTCGGAGGGCTTCATGTTCCAGCCCGGCATCGATGCCAGCCTCATCCGCAAGGAGTGCGACCGCAGGGCATACCTGCGCGGCGCCTTCCTGGCAGGAGGCTCGGTCAACAATCCCGAAGGCTCCTCTTACCATCTGGAGATCGCCTCCATGTATGAGGAGCATTGCGAAGCCTTGTGCAATCTGGTCAACCGTTATGGACTCAACGCTCGATGCATCGAGCGCAAGAAGGGATTCGTCCTGTATATGAAGGAAGGCGAGAAGATCATCGATTTTCTCAGCCTGATCGGCGCGCATCAGGCGCTGCTGAAGTTTGAAGATGTGAGGATCATGCGCGACATGCGCAACTCGGTGAACCGCATCGTCAACTGTGAAACCGCCAATCTGAACAAGACGATCGGCGCAGCGATGAGGCAGATCGAGAACATCAAGCTGCTGGAGCAGGAGATCGGACTCGATCAATTGCCGGAGAAGCTGCGCGAGGTGGCGATCGTGCGGCTGCAGCATCCCGATCTCAACCTGACGGAGGTCGGCGAGCTGCTCAAGGGCCGCGTCAGCAAGTCAGGCGTCAACCACCGCCTGCGCAAGCTGGACGAACTTGCGAACAAAGTCCGCAATGGACTAAAATAAAGCTCGGAGCATGGGATGCCTCAGGCCGAATCGCAGGTCCGTCTGCGATCCGGTGGAAAACGTGAGGAAGCCTTGATTGGTTCTAGTGCTAACAAGGGAATAATGGTATAATATTTTAGAAACACCTTGTTCTCCAATCACGCAAGCATCACATACGCTCTTTTGCTCACGATGACGGAAGAAAACGGCGAGAATGCCGTATGTTGCATACAAATTACATTCTAGGGGGAAAGGTTGTATGGCAAAGTGCCCTGTCGTTGTCAAGCTGAAAACAGGACTCCATGCTCGACCAGCTGCTCTATTCGTGCAGGAAGCGAATAAATTCTCTTCTGAAATATTCGTGGAAAAGGATTCCAAGAAGGTTAATGCCAAGAGCATCATGGGGATCATGAGTCTGGCCATCAGCTCCGGAACGGAAGTGAACATCATCGCTGAGGGTGCCGATGCTGAGCAGGCGGTAAGTGCGCTTGTGGCGCTCGTCAGCAAGGAAGAAATCGAAAACCCATAATCTGGCAACCTCCGTTCTTATATAACCTCATCATGTGTAAGCGCCATCTTCACGCTGTGGAGTTATGGCGTTTATTCATATCGCATCAAGGCACAAAAAAAGCCGCAACGACATAAACGTCATTGCAGCTTCCTCTGTCACACCTTCTCGATGACATGATCCACGATACCGTAAGACTTGGCGTCATAGGCGCTCATGAAGTAATCGCGGTCGGTATCTCTCTCGATGCGTTCCAACGGTTGTCCCGTGCGCTCGGACAAGATGCGGTTCAGATTGTCGCGCATTCTGAGGATTCGCTTCGCGCTGATCTCAATATCGCTGGCTTGACCTTGCGCTCCCCCGAGCGGTTGATGGATCATCACTTCGCTGTTGGGCAGGGCGTAACGCTTGCCCTTGGCGCCAGCGGTCAGCAGGAATGCGCCCATCGAAGCGGCCATGCCGACGCAGATGGTCGAGACGTCCGGCTTGATGTATTGCATCGTATCATAGATCGCCATGCCGGCTGAGATGGAGCCGCCAGGACTGTTGATGTACAGGTTGATGTCTTTCTCCGGATCTTCGGCAGCAAGGAACAGCATCTGTGCGATGATCGAGTTGGCCACGGCGTCGTTGATCGGCGAACCGAGGAAGATGATGCGGTCCTTGAGCAGGCGGGAATAGATGTCATAAGCTCTTTCACCGCGATTGGTTTGCTCTACCACCATTGGGATATAACCAGTCATGTCATGTACCCTCCCTTTATCAGACTTGCCGCGGCATAGCGCGGCTGGATTGGCTTGCGTATCCTTATGATACCGAAATCTCGCGCAAAGGTCAAGAAAGGTCAAACACTGGTCAAAAAAATATGATTCAGTATACAAGCGTATATGGCGCGCTCGCGAGGAATTGAACCTCGATCTCAGGCTCCGGAGGCCTGCGTCGTATCCATTGGACCACGAGCGCACTTATGAGACGCAAAGGTAATTATATGATAACGGGGGACAAAAATCAAGCGTCACATTTTGCCTTTCTTCTGATCCGTTTTGTCTGAAGGGCATCCTGGACGGCAGTATCCCGCACTGTGGCGGGATCGGCCCGATCGATGCCCCCTTTGTGCGATCGGCATCTGTGTCGATTTTCATAACAGGAGACAATCGGTCTTGCTTTTTTCGTATATCTGGAATAGAATAATGTTATCAGGTTGACCTGATCTTTTTTTCAACCCAGGTGGGACTGAATTTTATATGTAGGGACAATTTATGTCCCGCCGATTGCCGCTTAAGCAGGATCATGTTCTGAACGAAGTGAGGAATCCTATGAGACGGATCATTGACATCCAGAGACAGCTGCTGCCCGATCTGACGGAAGTGCTGAAGAAGCGGTATACGATCCTGAAGTCGATCAGGCTTTCCGGGACGGTCGGCAGACGGTCGCTCGCTTCCTCGATCGGCATGACAGAACGCGTCCTGCGGGCAGAGCTGGATTTCCTGAAGACGCAAGGTCTGATCAGCGTCTCCCCGGCGGGGATGGACATCACGGACGCAGGCGTGAAGCTGCTCGGTGACATCGAGACCTTCATCAAGGATCTGTTCGGGCTTACCGAGTTGGAGGAGAAGATTCGTCAGACGTACCAGCTGAAGCAGGTGATCGTCGTTCCCGGCGATTCCGATCAGTCGCCGCATACGAGGCGCGAGCTTGGACTGGCTGGCGCGCAGGCGATCCGCAAGCACGTGAGGCATCAGGACGTCGTCGCCGTCACCGGAGGTTCGACGCTGGCGGAGGTGGCCAATCTGCTGACGTTCACCGCAGGCGATCCGACCTGCGTGTTCGTTCCGGCAAGGGGCGGACTCGGGGAGAATGTGGAGATCCAGGCCAACACGATCGCCTCGATCATGGCCAAGCGTACCGGAGGCCAGTACCGCATGCTGCACGTGCCCGACAACCTGGGCGAGGAAGCCTATCAGTCGCTGATGAACGATCCGAATATTCAGGAGATCGTATCCGTCATCCGTCAGGCCCGTATCGTCGTCCACGGTATCGGCAACGCTATGACTATGGCGCGCAGGCGCAAGACCGATCAGAAGACGATAGAATGGCTGCAGCGTGAAGGGGCTCATGCCGAGGCGTTCGGGTATTACTTTGACCGCAATGGTCATGTGGTGCACAAGATGCCGACCGTCGGGCTCAAGCTGGAGGACATCGTCCAGGTCGAGGTGGTGATAGCGGTCGCCGGCGGCAGCAGCAAGGCTGAGGCGATCGAGTCGATCCTGAAGTACGGACATGAGGACGTGTTGATCACCGACGAGGCTGCAGCACAGATCATCGTGAGTCGCAACTGAGAGGGACATCGATATTGATTGACCATGCTGATCCTGTCAGCAGGTCATTCAAGCATAAACATTTTTAAACATTATGAAGGAGGAACTTCAACATGGTAAAAGTAGGGATCAATGGATTTGGCCGCATCGGTCGTAACGTGTTCCGCGCAGCGCTGAACAATCCGGAGGTAGAGATCGTCGCGATCAACGACCTGACCAACGTCAAGACACTCGCACACCTGCTGAAATATGACTCCACTCATGGCAAGATCGACGCAACGGTTGAAGCCGCTGAAGACGCGCTGATCGTGAATGGCAAGACGATCAAGGTATTCGCAGAACGCGATCCTGGTGCATTGCCTTGGGCAGAGTACGGCGTAGAGATCGTTGTTGAGTCCACGGGTATCTTCACTGCGAAGGAGAAGGCAGAAGCTCATCTGAAGGGCGGCGCTAAGAAGGTTATCATCTCCGCACCGGCTACGAACGAAGACATCACGATCGTTATGGGCGTTAACGAAGACAAGTACGACCCGGCGAAGCACACGATCATCTCCAACGCTTCCTGTACGACGAACTGTCTCGCACCGTTCGCGAAGGTGCTCCATGAGAAGTTCGGTATCGTCAAGGGCATGATGTCGACGATCCACTCCTACACGAACGACCAGCAAGTGCTCGACCTGCCGCACAAGGATCTTCGCCGTGCACGCGCAGCTGCTGAGAACATCATTCCGTCGACTACTGGTGCTGCGAAGGCTGTATCCCTGGTTCTGCCTGAACTGAAGGGCAAGCTGAACGGCATGGCGTTCCGCGTACCTACGCCTAACGTTTCCGTAACGGATCTGGTTGTTGAGCTGTCCCGCAACGTGACTGTTGAAGAAGTGAACGCTGCGCTGAAGGAAGCAGCCAACGGTCCGCTGAAGGGCATCCTGAACTACTCCGAAGAGCCGCTCGTATCGCGCGACTACAACGGCGATCCTGCTTCGTCCACGATCGACGCGCTGTCCACGATGGTGGTCGGCGACAATCTCGTGAAGGTCGTCTCCTGGTACGACAACGAATGGGGCTACTCCAACCGTGTCGTAGACCTCGTAGCTTACATCGCCAGCAAAGGCCTGTAATCGGTCAGCTGTATCCGTCAGCCTGAGTTCGAATATTCCTTGCGTGAACGGTTGAAATAGAGGGGCCCCACTCCTCTATTTCCACCGTTCACACCACTATGAGAGGGGCACGGTTATCATGAACAAAATGAGTGTTCGAGATATCGAGGTAACAGGCAAAAAGGTGTTCGTTCGCGTCGACTTCAACGTACCTCTCCAGGACGGCGTCATCACCGATGACACGCGCATCCGGGAAACGTTGCCGACGATCCAATACCTGATCGAGCAAGGGGCGAAGATCATCCTGGCGAGCCACCTGGGCCGTCCGAAGGGGAGGTTCGTCGATGAGTTCCGTCTGACACCTGTGGCTGCGCGTCTGTCCGAGCTGCTCGGCGGCAAGCCTGTGGCGAAGGCGGACGACGTGATCGGCGATGCGGTGAAGGCACAGGTGGACAAGCTGCAGAACGGCGATATCCTGCTGCTCGAGAATGTTCGCTTCTATCCTGGCGAAGAGAAGAACGATCCGGAATTCGCCAAGGCGCTGGCAGAACTGGCTGACATCTATGTGAACGACGCGTTCGGAGCAGCGCACCGTGCACACGCTTCGACGGAAGGCATCGCGCATCACCTGCCGGCTGTCTCCGGTCTCCTGATGGAGAAGGAGATCAGCGTTCTCGGCAAGGCGCTTAAAAATCCGGAGCGTCCGTTTACGGCGATCATCGGCGGCGCGAAGGTCAAGGACAAGATCGGCGTCATCGAGAATCTGCTGAACATCGCCGACAACGTGCTGATCGGCGGCGGCATCTCCTATACCTTCTTCAAGGCTCAGGGCTACGAGATCGGCCAATCGCTCGTCGACAACGAGAAGCTTGATCTGGCGCTCGGATTCATCGAAAAAGCGAAGGAGAAGGGCGTCAACTTCTATCTCCCGGTGGATATCGTCATCGCGGACTCTTTCACCGCCGAAGCGAACACCAGGATCGTCGGCGTCGACGGCATCCCGGCTGACTGGGAAGGCGTGGATATCGGACCGAAGACGCGCGAGATCTTCGCGGATGTGATCAAGAACTCGAAGCTCATCGTCTGGAACGGACCCATGGGCGTATTCGAGGTCGACAAATTCGCTGAAGGCACCAGAGCCGTTGCCCAGGCTTGCGCTGATACGGCAGGCTACACGGTGCTCGGCGGCGGCGATTCCGCAGCGGCAGCGGAGAAGTTCAAGCTGGCTGACAAGATGGACCACATCTCCACCGGCGGCGGAGCATCGCTCGAATTCATGGAAGGCAAGGCGCTTCCTGGCGTCGTTGCCCTGAACGACAAGTAATCGAATCCTGAACCACAGCGGCAGGCTGTCGGCGACACATACGCATGCACTCAGCGCATGCGTATGTGCATGCCGGCGGCTATGTGTCGCTTATAGCCAAATTTCACCAATAGGGAGTGGACGGAATGCGTACTCCGATCATAGCGGGCAACTGGAAAATGTTCAAAACCGTTGGCGAGGCAATCGCCTTCGTAAACGAAGTGAAGGGCAAGGCGGAAGTGGAAGGTGTGGAGAGCGTCATCTGCGCGCCATTCACCGCATTGCCTGCGCTGGCAGAGGCCGTCAAGGGCACGAAGCTGAAGATTGGCGCACAGAACATGCACTGGGAGGAAAGCGGCGCATACACCGGGGAGATCAGCGGAGCGATGCTGAAGGACCTGGGCGTCGATTACGTCATCATCGGACACTCCGAGCGCAGGGCATACTTTGCTGAGACGGATGAGACGGTTAACAGGAAGGTGCATGCCGCTTTCCGATACGGCATCACACCGATCATCTGCGTGGGCGAGAAGCTGGAGGAGCGCGAAGCGGGGCAGACGAAGGAAGTGTGCCGCGTGCAGACGGAAGCCGCCCTGCAAGGCTTGACGGCGGAGCAGGCTGCGCAGGCCGTCATCGCGTACGAGCCGATCTGGGCGATCGGTACGGGCAAGTCTTCCACGGCGGACGATGCGAACGAAGTCATCGGCTACATCCGCGAGCGGGTGGCAGCCGTGTTCGGCAGCGAAGTGGCTGGCAAGATTCGCATCCAGTACGGCGGCAGCGTGAAGCCGAACAACATTCGCGAATTCATGCAGCAGCCGGAGATCGACGGCGCGCTCGTCGGCGGAGCAAGCCTGGAGCCTGCTTCCTATATTCAACTGGTTGAGGGGGCCAAATAGATGTCTGCACCGAAACCTGTAGCTCTGATCATCCTCGACGGATTCGGCCTGCGTGAAGAGACGGAAGGCAATGCCGTGGCGCTGGCGAAGAAGCCGAACTTCGACCGGTATTGGGCGGAGTATCCGCATACGACGCTGACGGCTTACGGTGAAGCGGTGGGCCTGCCGGATGGTCAGATGGGCAACTCCGAGGTCGGGCACCTGAACATCGGCGCCGGCCGCATCGTCTACCAGGATCTGACGCGCATCTCGAAGTCGATCCGGGATGGGGATTTCGAGCAGAATGAGACGTTGCTCGCAGCCATTGAGAGCGCGAAGAACAAGGGCAAGAAGCTTCATCTGTACGGGCTTCTGTCCGACGGTGGCGTGCACAGCCATATCAGCCATCTGTTCGCACTCCTGGATCTGTGCAAGAAGAGGGATTTCCATGATGTCTATGTGCACGCGTTCCTCGATGGGCGCGATGTGGCGCCGGACTCGGCGAGATATTACATGGAACAATTGGTGAACTACATGAAGGAGATCGGCGTCGGGCAAGTGGCCACGGTGCAGGGCCGGTATTATGCGATGGACCGCGACAAGCGCTGGGATCGCGTGGAGAAATCCTACCGCGCCATGGTCTATGGCGAGGGGCCTCAGGCTCAGGATCCGGTCAAGGCGATCGAGGAATCCTACGCCCAATCGGTCTATGACGAATTCGTGCTGCCGACCGTCATCGTGAGGGAGGACGGGCAGCCGGTGGCGAAGGTGGAGTCCGAGGACTCCGTGATCTTCTTCAACTTCCGTCCGGACCGCGCCATCCAGCTGTCGCTGGTGTTCACCAACGAGGATTTCCGCGAGTTCGATCGCGGACCGGGACGTCCGAAGAACCTGCACTATGTCTGCATGACGCTGTTCAGCGAGACGGTGGGCGGATATGTTGCATACAAGCCGAAAAATCTGGATAATACTCTAGGGGAAGTCATCGCGCAACATGGTCTGAAGCAGCTGAGGATCGCCGAGACGGAGAAATACCCGCACGTGACCTTCTTCTTCAGCGGCGGCCGCGACGTGGCGCTGCCTGGCGAGACGCGCATCCTGATCAATTCGCCGAAGGTCGCCACCTATGACCTGAAGCCGGAGATGAGCGCCTACGAGGTGGCGGAAGCTTGCGTGAAGGAGATCGAGGCGGAACGCCATGACGCGATCATCCTGAACTTCGCGAATCCGGACATGGTCGGACACTCCGGCATGCTGGAGCCGACGATCAAGGCGGTGGAGGCGACCGACGAATGCCTGGGCAAGGTCGTGGATGCGGTCCTCGCCAAGGGCGGCGTCGCCGTGATCATCGCCGACCACGGCAATGCGGAAGTCGAGATCGACGAGAACGGCCGTCCGCATACGGCACATACGATCAATCCGGTGCCGTTCATCGTGACGGTCAAGGATGCGAAGCTGAGAGACGATGGGATCCTGGCCGATGTGGCGCCAACGATCCTCAAGCTGATGAATCTGCCACAGCCTGCGGAGATGACCGGCAAGCCGATCATCATCGACTGATGGAGGCAAGGCCGGGACATGGCGGCACAGTTGAACGCATGGACCAGTCCGGTCCTCATCGGCGGATGAACGACAGCCCTGCGAAGCTGCATGAGCATTGTACGATGTACAATTCATGGCTATATATGACAAGACGAAGAGGAGAGTGTGACAGTATGACGATTATCTCTGATGTTTATGCGCGCGAAGTGCTTGACTCTCGCGGCAACCCGACCGTAGAAGTGGAAGTGCTGCTCGAATCCGGCGCTCAAGGCCGTGCGATCGTGCCATCCGGCGCGTCCACCGGCGCTTATGAAGCCGTCGAGCTTCGCGATGGCGACAAGAGCCGTTACCTGGGCAAGGGCGTACTGACGGCCGTGAAGAATGTGAACGAGATCATCGCTCCTGAGATCATCGGCTGGGACGCTCTTGATCAGGTGGGCATCGACCGCCGCATGATCGAGCTGGACGGCACGCCGAACAAGGGCAAGCTCGGCGCGAACGCGATCCTCGCGGTATCGATGGCCGTTGCCCGCGCAGCCGCTGACGCGGTGGGCGTACCGCTCTACGTATACCTCGGCGGATTCAACGCGAAGACGCTGCCGGTTCCGATGATGAACATCCTCAACGGCGGCGCTCACGCCGACAACAACGTGGACATCCAGGAGTTCATGGTGCTTCCTGTAGGCGCGACCAGCTTCGCAGAAGCGCTCCGCACCGGCGCCGAGATCTTCCACAACCTGAAGTCCGTGCTGAAGGCGAAGGGCCTGAATACGGCGGTTGGCGACGAAGGCGGCTTCGCGCCGAACCTGGGCTCCAACGAAGAAGCGCTGGCGACGATCATCGAAGCGATCGAGAAGGCTGGCTACAAGCCTGGCGTCGATGTCATGCTCGGCATGGACGTGGCTTCCACCGAATTCTACAAGGATGGCAAGTATCACCTCGAGGGCGAAGGCAGATCGTTCACCTCCGCGGAATTCGTTGACTTCCTCGCCGGTCTCGTAGACAAGTATCCGATCATCTCGATCGAAGACGGCTGCGCCGAGGACGACTGGGAAGGCTGGAAGCTGCTGACCGACCGTCTCGGCGGCAAGGTGCAGCTCGTGGGTGACGACCTGTTCGTCACCAATACGGCTCGCCTGTCCGAAGGCATCAAGAAGGGCGTGGCGAACTCCATCCTCGTCAAGGTGAACCAGATCGGCACGCTGACGGAAACCTTCGACGCGATCGAGATGGCGAAGCGCGCAGGATACACGGCCGTTGTCTCCCACCGTTCCGGCGAGAGCGAGGACAGCACGATCGCGGATATCGCCGTTGCGACCAACGCCGGTCAGATCAAGACGGGCGCTCCTTCCCGCACAGACCGCGTGGCGAAGTACAACCAGCTGCTCCGCATCGAAGACGAACTGGGCGACGTAGCCCAATACGGCGGACGCGCTGCATTCTATAACCTGAAGTAATCAGCTGCGCCCAGTCGATGGGCAGCGGCATGGGAATAAGCCCGCTTGCAGGCATGCTCCTGCAGGCGGGCTTATGTGCTGTTCAAGGGGATCTGTTTGAGGCGTGACGGCGGATATCCCTTGATTTTCTTGAACAGTTTGCTGAAATGATAGACATCCTTGAACCCGCACAAGGTCGCTGCCTCCGTCACGGAGAATTCGCCGCTGATGAGCAGGTTCTCGGCCTGGTTCACCCGGTAATGATTGATGTAGCTGTGCAGGGATTGGCCGATGCTCTTCTTGAACAGTCCACCCAGGTAAGAGGCGTTAAATCCTACGCTCTCCGCGATCTGGGCAACCTTCAGCGGAGTGTGATAATGGCTGTGGATATATTGGATCGTCTTCTGTACCGCCGGATGCCAGTCCAGAGGGTGGTTGTCATAGACGAGCAGCCGGAACAGATCGGAGAGGATGACCAGGATGAGCCCGCGTACCTTGATCTGGAAGCCGTCCGTCTTGCTCGTCCATTCATCGTTCAGCTTGCGGAACAGGAAATCCAGCTCGCTGTGATAGCCGATATGGCTGCGAACCGGGAAGGGCAGCACGACCTCCTCAATGCCTGAGTATTCGTGGAGCGTCAGATTGATCGCATAGGCGGTCATCGGATCGCCGCTGGTGATCTGCGCCTGCCTAAGGCTGCCCTTGGGGATGCACAGGAGATCGCCCTGCTTCACCGGATAGGCATCGCCGTTCACATAGTAGGTGGCTTCCCCGTCAAGCACGTAGGTCAGATCGATGAAGCCGATGCGAGCCTCGTTGATGCGCCAGTCTCTGGTGCATTTGCAGTATACGAAATAGTGGACGTTCGGGAACATCGAATCATAGCTCAAGCCATTCATCCCTCTCACCCTCTCCATACTGCTCCGTACTCCCTCTCGACCTTTCTTCTTTCAATAAACCGGATATGGACATGTCGTTTCCTGACGGCAAAAGATGAGTGAAATGGACAAACCATCCGCGAAATAGCCATTGTTGCCAGCGCAGGAAGATCTCATAATGATCAAAGCAGCTGCAAATAAAATAAGGAGCTATTCCTGTAATGAATTAATTTGCGGTTTGAAAAGAAAAAGCGCCTCCTGTATGCTGGGTCTCGAATGT
>CALGAO010000010.1 GCA_937957685.1 uncultured Paenibacillaceae bacterium | reverse complement strand
CTACCGGCTCAAGCACCGCCAAACCATATTTGGAAATTTCTTGTTGTTGAAAATAAATTCGCGAAATTTGTTCAAAGGTACTTGACGGTTACACCTGACGGCACGTGACGATGAAGTGAACGTCGTCATGGGCCTGGATATGGGCGCTGACGACTACATCACCAAGCCATTTCGCGTGCGTGAGCTCATCTCCCGCATCAAGAGCGTGCTGCGCCGATATCAGCCGCACGATCCGACGCATAAACAGACCATCCGCATCGGCGATGTCACGATCCTCCCGGATCAGGCACGTGTCTTGAAGCACGGTCAGGAGATCCTGCTTACTGCCATGGAGTACAGACTGCTGCTTACACTGGCCACTCATCCCGGGCAAGTGCTGACCCGGAGCCAGATCCTCGAGAGCATCTGGGATGTCGGCGGCGAGTTCGTCAACGACAATACCTTGACCGTATACATCAAACGGCTGCGGGAGAAACTGGAGGACGACCCGCAGGAACCGAAGCTTATCCATACCGTGCGCGGGCTGGGCTACAAGGTTGGTGGAGACACATGAGGCTGCTGCGCAACCCCGAGGTGAAGAGGCTCCTCCTCATCCTGAGCGCGCTCCTCGTCCTCTTCACCTTGCTCGCCTATGTCGTGGCAACGGTCAGCCTGCGTTCATACGCCGAACCGCTGCTGCAACACCAGGCAACCATGATCGGCATCATCACCCGCCATTATCCGGAGGCTGAACGCGACATCATCCATTCCCTCTCGGAGCCTGATGCGGATGCAACCGAACGTGGAGAAGACTTGCTCCTTCGTTACGGATATTCTGACAACCTGCTGGCGGAAGCGGCACCCATGCGCAGCCACTTGCGCGCTCAACTGATCCTGTACATATCGTTGACGATCATCGTGTTCATCGCACTTGTTGCGATATTCCTCGTCTTCCTCTCCCGTCGCTATCGCACGGTCCGTGAACTGAACGACTATGGGAGCCGCATCGCCGGCGGCGAACAGGCACTCGATATTCGCGACAATGGCGAAGGAGAATTCAGCATCCTGAAAAATGAAATCTACAAGATCACCACGATGCTGAAAGAGCAATCCTCGACGCTGAAGCGCGACAAGCTCAAGCTGGTCGATTCGATCGCCGATATCAGTCACCAGTTAAAGACGCCGCTCACCTCCCTGTCCATGTTGACGGATCTGCTCATGTCAGAACCGCCCGAGGAGATGCGGGCCGAGTTCCTGGAGCGTATCCGCTCCCAGCTCAACCGCATGGAATGGCTCGTCTCCTCCCTGCTCACCCTGTCGAAGCTCGATGCCGGAACGATCACCATGAAGCATGAATCGTATCCCATCAGCAGCCTGATCCATCGTGCGCTCGACACGCTCGCCATCCCGATCGAGGCCAGGCAGCTTCAGATCACGGTGAATGGCGATCCAGAAGCGGAGATCACAGGGGATCTGGAATGGACGGCGGAAGCGTTGATCAATATCCTGAAGAACGGCATCGAGCATACGCCAGAGCATGGCTCCATCGACATCCGTTGGGAATCGAACCCGATCTATACACGCATCACGATCTCTGACAGCGGTATCGGCATCGATCCACAGGACCTGCCCTATATCTTCAACCGTTTCTACAAGGGCAAGAACGCAGGCAAGGACAGCGTCGGCATCGGACTGGCGATGGCACATGAGCTCGTGAAGCGGCAAGGCGGCGATATCACCGTGACTAGTTCATCAGAGACAGGCACCTCCTTCTTCATCACCTTCTACAAGAAGATCATCTAGCTGCAGCGGCACAGTCTGGTTTCACCATATCCTCGATCTGAACTGCCGGTTGGCAACTTGCTCTGGCAGACAGTTCGGAAAGTGACGAAATTGTCACCTTCACTGTCACCGCAGCGTCATCTTGGAGAGCTATGATGATAAACAGAGAAAAGTGCAAAGAAGGAGTGCTTGGAACATGACCATACTCAGAATCGAAAACTTGTGCAAAGTATACGGCAAAGGCGAATCGCAGGTTACCGCCCTCGACAACGTCTCATTCAGCGTAAACAAGGGCGAATTCGTCGCGATCGTCGGCGCCTCCGGATCCGGCAAGTCCACCCTGCTCCACATGATGGGCGGAGTTGACCGACCGACGAGCGGCAAGGTATTCATCGATGACACTGACATCTACGCCTTGAGCGAAGCGCAGCTCGCGATCTTCCGCCGACGGCAGATCGGACTCATCTACCAGTTCTATAACCTGATCCCGATCCTCAATGTCGAGGAGAACATCACCCTCCCGCTTCTGCTCGACAATCGCAAGGTCGAAACTAGCCGGCTGAAGAGCATCATCGAAACATTGGGGCTGGAAGGGCGCACGCGCCATC
The DNA here is from genome assembly GCA_937957685.1 of uncultured Paenibacillaceae bacterium. GTDB lineage: Bacteria > Bacillota > Bacilli > Paenibacillales > DA-C8 > Insulibacter. The sequence goes on along the minus strand of CALGAO010000010.1, from coordinate 8,264 downwards.
TGCCGAACGAGCTGTCCGGCGGCCAGCAGCAGCGCGTGTCCATCGGCCGCGCCTTGATCAATGGGCCGGCGATCGTGCTGGCAGACGAGCCAACGGGCAACCTGGACAGCAAGAATTCACGGGAGATCCTCGATCTGCTCAAATATTCCAATCGCCACTACAATCAAACGCTCATCATGATCACCCATGATCCGGGCATCGCCCTGCAGGCAGATCGCGTCATCACGCTGGAAGATGGCCGCGTCATCAAGGATGAGGTGATCCGCCGATGAATGTGCTCAGCCAATTGACACTGCGCAACCTGAGGCTGAACCGCCGGCGCACGATCGTGACGATCATCGGCATCATCCTCGCAGGCGCGATGATCTGCGGGGTAGCCACGCTGGTCGCCAGCTTCCAGGACGTCATGATCCGCACGACAGCGAAGACGGACGGCAGTCATCATGCCACGTTCGAGCAGGTACGGTACGAGAACAGCAAGTATATCACGGAGCATGCCAACACAGAGACGTCTATGTTGACGCGAGACGTCGGATTCGCAAGGCTGGAGGGGCTGAGCAATCCAGACAAACCCTATCTTGTCATCAGCGCTTATGACGGACCGGCTTTCTCCCATCTTCCTGTCAACCTGATAAGCGGCCGTTATCCATCAGAAGCTGATGAGATCATCCTGGCGGAGGACGTCAACCTCAACGGCGGCCTGGATATCGCGATCGATGACACACTGACTCTGGATGTCGGACAGCGGATGGATGATGGCGTCCTGTTGAGCGAAGAACCTCTGTCGGAGACGGAGGCGTTGACGAGTGAATTGACACGAACTTACACGGTTACCGGCTTCTTCGAGCGCCCCTGGTATATGTCCTACTCTGTTCCCGGGTATATGGCGATTACCTATCTGGATAAGAGCGAACTGGCTCCAGACACGTTCGTCGATGTGTCGATCACGGCGAAGAAGCCGCGCCACATCTACGACACAGGACGCGAACTCGTGGCGACCTCACAGGCCGCATCCATCTCATACAACAGCGATCTGCTCCGATGGATGGGCATCACCAATAATCGTGAGCTCGGTGACATCTTCGAGACGATCGGACTTATCGTCATCATACTCGTCGTCATCGGCTCCGTGTCCGTCATCTACAATGCCTTCGCCATCTCGGTGAGCGAGCGCAAGAAGCAGTTCGGCATGCTGTCCAGCGTTGGCGCCACGGGCAGGCAGATCCGCCTCATGGTCTTCTTCGAGGCGCTCGTCCTCGGCCTGATCGGCATTCCTGTCGGCATCCTGTCCGGCATCGGAGGCATCTGGGTGACGATCGAGGTCATCAACAAGCTGATGCCCGGTTCCTTCATGAGATCCGGTACCGAACTGCAGCTGGTTGTGCTGCCGAGCAGCATCATCGTCTCCATCGTCTTCATCGCGCTGACGATCTTCCTCTCGGCCTTCATACCGGCTCGCAGAGCGGCCCGCATCTCGCCGATCGACGCGATTCGCCTGACGACGGATATCCAGTTCAAGGGCCGACAGCTTCGCACCTCGAGGCTGACACGGCGGCTTTTCGGCATCGAAGGGGAACTGGCGCTGAAGAACCTGAAACGACAGCGCAAGCGTTATCGGGCGACCGTATTCTCGCTGTTTATCAGCATCGTCCTGTATGTCTCATTCTCATCCTTCATGACTTACGGATTCTCCAGCAGCGATCTCTACTACACGGAGCGCGGCTATGACATATCCGTTAGGAAGTACGATGATTCAACACACGAAGAGAAGCTCAATCTGTATACGAAGGTCGCCGAGATGGATGCCGTTGAACAGTACGCGATCGTCCGCTACCAGGATCTCATCACTTCAGAGATCGATGAATCGATGTTCAGCAGCTATGTGCGTGAACAGTTCATAGAATCTCATAATGAGGAACTCCGGAGCTTGTATATGCGATACGATGAAAAAGCATTCACCCATTCCTGCAAGTATTCCTGGTGTCGATCGGCAGCGATGCGTTTGCCGCGTACGCTGATGAGTTGCAGCTCGATGTCGCAGACTATCTGGATGCGGATCATCCGCGCGGCATCCTGATCAACAGCAACAGGATCCAGTATCCGATGCTGGCGGAATACGAGCCGATGAACGTTCAGCCTGGCGCCAGCCTGAACTTGCAGGATTATGACCATCATGACGGAACTGAGCCTTATCGGTTTGAACTTGAGATTGGAGCTGTCTCGACCATCTTCCCATACGGTGTTGAACCGAGTGGCCCGCATGTGCAGGTCATCGTCTCAGAGGAGGTATATGAGTCGATACATCCCTGGTTGCATGAGATGTCCCAGACAAACAACGCCGTACTGTATATGGAAGTGGAAGAAGGTGCTGACCATCAGGCGCTCGTGAATCAGATCGAAGATATGGGCGCGAGATTGAGTCCAGGCGGTCTGTACATCCACGACACGAAGATCAGTCAGGAGTCCGCCCGCAACACGAGAACAGTCATCTCCATCTTCCTGTATGGATTCGTCACACTCATCGCCCTCATCGGCGTGACCAACATCTTCAATACGATCAGCACCAACGTTGCGCTGCGCAGACGCGAATTCGCCATGCTGAAGTCAGTCGGCATGACGCCGGCCGGTTTCAGCCGCATGCTCAACTACGAATGCATCTTCTACGGCCTCAAGTCGCTCTTGTATGGACTCCCCGTCAGCATCCTGATCAGCTGGTGGATGTACAGCTCGATGACTGGCCTGTTCGGCTTCAGCTTCATCCTGCCCTGGAAGGAGATCGCGATCTGCGTCGTCAGCGTCTTCCTCATCGTGTTCATCACGATGCTTCAATCGAGCTCCAGGCTGAAGAAGGAGAATATCATCGACGCCCTGAAAGCCGAGAACCTGTAGCGCGTGACATAGGGACGGAGTTAGTGTCACATGCCGTTCACCGCGATGATAGCGTGACAAAGGGACGGGGTAAGTGTCACATGCCGTTCACCGCGATAGGCATGTTGTCGCAGCCCCGGCAAGATGAGTTGACATTCAGAGACCAAACCGATATTTTATAGATAACTTGAACATGAAAGGGTGAACGTCGGAGCGATGGACAACTAATCCTATTCGACTGGAAACGGACATTGAAGGAAGCCAAACGACCTCGCAACAAGGTTTGTTTGCACACGTCTTCAAACGAAGTTTCAGAATAGGATCAGACCATGGCTCGGACATACCCCTTAGTAGACGGTTATTGCACAGGCTCATCAAGCGCGTCTGCGTCAGCCTGTCGTCCATCCATGCCTCCTATTCTGGACACCAGAATCAGGGGGCATGATTCGTTTCACGGCGATCGTGCTCCCGTCACAAGGAGTTGATCGTATGATCTTGCTGGAAGCCACCAATCTGAAAATCTATGTAAGGGATCGACTGCTCGTCCAATTCCAGAACCTGCACATCGAACCGGGGGCACGGATCGGACTCGTCGGACGCAATGGCAGCGGCAAAACGACGCTGCTGGAGGTGCTCGCAGGTCTGAAGGCGCCTGATGAAGGCCAGGTATCTTCGCGCGCCCGCTCTGGACTTATCCCGCAATTGCCTGCCCCCGATCATTCGAAGAGCGGCGGCGAACAGACGCAGGAAGTGATCCTCCATGCGCTGGCGCAAGATCCGGAACTGCTCTTCGCAGACGAACCGACAACCAACCTCGACACTTCCCATATCGAGTGGCTGGAGAAGCAATTCCTGAACTGGCAAGGCGCGCTTGTCATCGTATCCCATGATCGCTCCTTCCTGGATGCGGTGTGCACCTCGATCTGGGAGATTCGGGACAGCAAGCTGCACGTGTACCGGGGCAATTACTCGGATTACGCTGCCGAGCGCGAGCTGAGAGACAGACAGCATGATGAGGCATATGAGCACTATATGCAGGAGCGCCGACAGCTCGAACGAGCCATCCGGCTCAAGGAGGAGAAGGCGGCGCGCGCCACGAAGAAGCCGAAGCATGTCAGCACATCCGAAGCGAGAATCGCCGGGGCGAAGCCGTACTTCGCGAAGAAGCAGAAGAAGCTTGCGCAGACTGTGAAAGCGATGGAGACGAGGCTGGATAAGATGGAGAAGGTCGAGAAGCGGCGCGAGTTGCCGCCGATCAAGATGAACCTGCTCCACGGCGATGTGATCCGCGGCAAGATCGTCCTGCGTGTGGAGAACCTGTCTGGACGGATCGGCAAGCGCATCCTGTGGCAACCGGCGACCTTCCACATCCGAAGCGGAGACAAACTGGCCATCATCGGCCCGAACGGCGCAGGCAAGACGACGCTTGTGAAGAAGCTGCTGCAGCCGGATGAGCATATCACCCTCTCTCCCGCTGTCCGCATCGGCTACTTCAGCCAGAGGATCGACATCCTGGACATGGACAGGTCGATCCTCGACAATGTCCGCGCCACTTCCTCGCAGGACGAGACGACCATCCGCACGGTGCTGGCCCGTCTGCATTTCTTCCGCGACGACGTCTACAAGCCCGTCCACGTGCTGAGCGGCGGCGAACGCGTCAAGGTCGCGCTGGCCAAGATCTTCGTCAGTGACGTGAACATGCTCGTGCTCGATGAGCCGACCAATTTCCTCGATATCGAGACGATCGAGGCATTGGAATCGCTGCTCAAGGGTTACGAAGGAACGGTGCTGTTCGTCTCCCATGATCGCCGGTTCATCGGCAACCTGGCGACGCGGATATTGGCTTTCGAGGAAGGACGTATCCGCCTCTTCGAAGGCACTTATGAGCAGTACAGGAACGAGGCTCCACCTGCTGCCAGGAACGAGGAGTCGGACAGGGAGGAACGCCTGATGGTGATTGAGACGCGCATCTCCGAGGTGCTCAGCCGGCTCAGCCTCGAATCTTCGGAGCGATTGGAGGAGGAGTTCCAGCAGCTCGTCGCAGAGAAGCGCAGACTGCAGAATGCAAGAAATACTTAGTGGGAGCAAGGCGCCAGCGAAGCTGCTGGCGCCCTATCCATTGTGCCTTCCGATGCCGGAACCCTCAGTAGATACACCAGTTTTGTACGATGTTTCGTACAACTTCATCGATCACGGCCGGCTTCCCACGGTTTTGTACGATTTTTCGTACAACTCTTTCCGGTACTGATCCAGCCTCTACGGTCGTATGCCCAACATCCCCATGAAAATAGGTCGGGAAGAAAACAGTGCATTTTCTAACCGACCTGCAACCTATCACATTATCCTTGTTGCGACTGAGCGAACAGTGCGAGCTTCGCGAACATGTCCTCCAGCGTGAAGCGCGGGTCAACGAAGTGATAAACACGAATCGGCCGGTACGGCTGATTGTGCACGTAGTTCATCTCGCGAGTAATGCGCGGAGCTGGCTTCACCTCATAACCGTACTCGTGATCGTCCAGCAGCAGGCTGACCGCAGGCGAATCGCCAAGCGACCACATCTCCCCCTTCGGGAAGTTTGCATAGGTTACATTCCGGTTGTTGAAGTCCACCATCTGTTCGAACAGATAGCGGCCAACCTCACCATGCGGGCGCACCTTCCAGGCGAGCTCCGCCAGGCTGACGCGAATCGTCGAGTAGACACTGCGCGGCACTTGCCACAGCGGAATCGGAGACGCCATCACCACATTGGCCGCATCGATATCGTTCATCAGATTAAACTCCCGTTCCCCATACGGCCATTTCCCGCCGCCGATCCAGATGGCCGTCAGGCGATCGGCAATCTTCGGCTCCATCAGGTAAGCGCTGGCCAGATCGGTGAGCGGTCCGAGGAAGATGACGAACAGCGGCTTGTCATCCTCGCGCATCGCTTCGCGTACGATCAGCTCGGCGCCTTCCGAGACAACAGGCGTCACTTCGTCGCTCATCGCATGCTCTGCGCCTCTGTACAGCGGCACTTTGCCCGCCTCTCCCATCAGCGACAGCAGATGCTCGCATTCCCGATAGCTCTCCATCATCGACTCAGTCGTGCGATGCGTACCGAAATGCGCCGCGATGATCCCTTTATGGACGAATCGTGGCGTAAGCAGCGCATGAACGATCGCAAACTGGTCGTCTGCCTCGTTCTTGGCATCTGTATTAATGATCAACCTCAATTTTCTCTGCTCAGGCACATCGTATGGCAAAAAGCTTGTCATACACTCTCCTCCTTCATGATACATGCACCGGTCTATGAGTCAGACTTCATCATATCCCCGCATCTTGTGTCAACACCCGCTTCACCGCTTGCTGCCAACCCTTGTAATAGCGATCCGCGAGATCCTTCGCCATGCTCGGACGGAACGTGCTCGTGTGGCGAGGCAGCGCAGCCAGCTCGTCGAGCCCGCTCCAGTATCCGGTCGCCAGTCCGCCGAGATAAGCCGAGCCCATCGCTGACAGCTCCGCCGTCTCCACCGCGCGGACATCGATCTGCAGCTGATCCGCCTGGAACTGCATGAGCAGCCGATTGCGAACGGCTCCGCCATCGGCGCGAAGCTCCTTCAGCTGCGCCCCCGACTCGGCGCACATATACTCGATCGTGTCCCGCACCTGGTAAGCGATGCTCTCGAGGCCGGCACGGATGATGTGCGCCTTGCCGCTGCCGCGGCTCATCCCGACGATGGCCGCGCGAGCATCCGGATCCCAGTGGGGGATGCCGAGGCCGACGAACGCCGGGACCAGGTACACGCCTTCATTGTTCGGCAGCGACGCCGCCAGTTCCTCCGCGACCCCGTAATCATCGAACAGCTGCAGCTCATTCTTCAGCCATGACAGCGTATCCCCGGAGCTGCGGATGATGCCCTCCAGCGCATAGGTCATCTGTCCGTCGATCGACCAGGCGACCGCGGTCACCAGGCCATTGCCCGACGGGATCGGCCTCGCGCCGACATTCATCAGCACCGAAGTGCCCGTGCCGTATGTCGCCTTGACCATCCCCGGCTCATGGCAGAGCTGCCCGAACAACGCCGCCTGCGAGTCGCCGATCACCCCGCTGATCGGGATGCCCCTGGCCGCGCCTCCCGCTTCTCCAACGACGCCGTACAGGTCGGTGCTGGAGCGGATCTCCGGCAACAGCAGCCCCTCCACGCCGAACAGCTGGAGCAACTCCGGATCCCAGTTACGGGTGTGCAGATTATACAGCGAAGTCCGGCTCGCATTGGTATGATCCGTCGCATGCACCTTGCCATCCGTCAGCTTCCAGATGAGCCAGGAGTCGATCGTTCCGGCCATATATCGGCCCGAGGTCAGACCGGTGTGGTCGATGATCCACTTGAACTTCCCCGCTGAGAAATACGGATCGAGCAAGAGGCCCGTCTTCTCCATGACGATCGGTTCCGCCCCGATCCGCTTCAGAATGGCACATAACTCCGCCGTCCGTTGACATTGCCAGACGATAGCCGGATAGACGGGCTGCCCTGTCTCCGAATCCCAGACTACCGCCGTCTCACGCTGGTTCGTGATGGTGAGGACAGCAATGTCCTGGGCGGTGATTCCGGCAGTCCGAAGCAGCTCTCCTACCGTCTCGCATACGTTGTTGAACAGTTCTACCGGATCATGCTCCACCCAGCCCAGCTGCGGATAGTACTGGGGATGGGCCTTGCTCTGCCTGTGCAGCACCATCCCTTGCCGGTCTATCAAGAGGGCCTTGGTACCCGATGTGCTCTGATCAACAGCTATGATATACGCTTTCGAAGAGAACTCCATCTGCGGCTCACCTCTTCTGTTCCAGCATCTGAACGGCGATCTTGCTGATATTGTCCGCACTGATGCCGTAATGGGCGAATACCTCCGCTGTCTTGCCGGCGATCGCCGGTTCATCCGGAATACCGATGATGCGCATCGGTACCGGTCGATACTGAACGACCGTCTCTGCCACTGCTGCGCCGAGACCTCCGTAGATGCTGTGTTCCTCCAGGGTGATGATCGCTCCCGTCTCGTCCGCTGCTTGCCGTATCGCATCCTCGTCAAGCGGCTTGATCGTATGCATATTGAGCACCCGGCAGCTGATGCCCGAGGCTTCGAGCAGCTCCGCCGTATCCAGCGCGACGCGCACCGTCTCTCCTGCCGCGATCAGCGTGATGTCCTTGCCATCCCGCATGCGTACCGCCTTGCCAAGCTGGAAGTCCACCTCATCGGCGGAGCCGTAACAATCCTCAACAGGATTGCGACCGATGCGGATATATACCCCTCCATCGTAGTTCACGAGCGCTTCCGTCATCTTCTTCGTCTCATGCCGGTCCGCCGGCAACACCACCGCCAGTCCGGGGATGGCGCGCGCGATCGCGATATCCTGGACGGAG
>CALGAO010000009.1 GCA_937957685.1 uncultured Paenibacillaceae bacterium | reverse complement strand
TTAACAGCCCCACTGGGTAACAAAATTACATGAGTGAACCATGAGTCTTCGGTAACATTTTTATGTGAGTTGACACGCGTTCACCTGATTATTTCTTGATCCATTGCATCATCGAACGCAGCTGCTTGCCGACCTGCTCGATCGGATGCTCCGCTTCATTGCGGCGAGTAGCCGTCAGGAATGCGCGGTTGGACTGGTTCTCCAGGATGAAGTCGCGCGCGAAGCGGCCGGATTGGATGTCGGCGAGGACGCGCTTCATTTCCTTCTTCGTTTCTTCCGTCACGATGCGCGGACCGGTGACATAGTCGCCGTACTCGGCGGTGTTGGAGATCGAGTCGCGCATGGCTGCCAGACCGCCCTCATAGATAAGGTCGACGATCAGCTTCATCTCATGCAAGCACTCGAAGTAAGCCATCTCCGGAGCATAACCGGCTTCAACCAGAGTTTCGAAGCCAGCCTTGATCAGCGCGCTGACGCCGCCGCACAGCACGGCTTGCTCGCCGAACAGGTCGGTCTCGGTTTCTTCCTTGAACGTCGTCTCGATGACTCCGGCGCGCGTGCAGCCGATGCCCTTCGCGTATGCCAGACCGATCGCCTGAGCGTTGCCGGTAGCATCCTGATGAACCGCGATGAGTCCCGGAACGCCGAAGCCCTCTACGTACGTGCGGCGCACGAGGTGACCCGGCGACTTCGGAGCGACGAGCAGCACGTCGGCATCGGCCGGCGGAACGATCTGTCCGAAGTGAATATTGAAACCATGGGAGAACATGAGGGCCGCGCCCTTCTTCATGTTCGGGGCGATCTCTTCGTTGTATACCTTGGCTTGCGTTTCGTCCGGCATCAGGATCTGGATGACGTCGGCACGCTTCGCTGCTTCAGCGACGGTGAACACTTCGAAGCCGTCGTTCTTCGCCACTTCCCAGGATCTGCCTTGACGCAGGCCGATGATGACATTCAGGCCGCTGTCGCGCAGATTTTGCGCCTGGGCATGGCCCTGGCTGCCGTAGCCGATGACGGCGATGGTCTTGCCTCTTAATACGCTCAGATCTGCATCTTGCTCATAGTACATTTTGACTGCCATGGTGAATAGTAGCCTCCTTTGGATTGTAGAGAAATAGCTTGTTTCATGTATGGTGAAAACCTCGTGAGATGAGGCATTTCAACTGTGGGTTCAGCCTCTGATCTATTTGCGGAGCGTGCCGCGCGTCATGGCCGTGACGCCTGTGCGCGTCAGCTCCTTGATGCCATAAGGTTTCAGCAACTCGACCATCGCATCGATCTTGTCGGAATCGCCGACCACCTGCACGATCAGCGTATTCGCTGCGACGTCAACGACGGAAGCGCGGAACGTCTCGACGATCCCGAACACCTCCGGCCGCTCCGAAGGCTCGGCGCCAACCTTGATGAGCGCCAGCTCGCGGGCGACCATCGGATTCTGACTGAGGTCAACAACCTTGGCGACATCGATCAGCTTATACAGTTGCTTCTGGATCTGCTCCATCGTCTTCTCATCGCCGCGGGTGACGATGACCATGCGCGACAGCCCCGGCTCCTCGGAAGTTCCGACCGTGATGCTCTCGATGTTGAAGCCGCGTCGCCCGAACAGTCCTGCAACGCGTTGAAGCACACCAGGCTGATCGTTGACCAGGATAGAAATCACGTGTCTCATGGCTCGCTATCCCCCATTATCATCTCGTCCAGGGTGTTCCCCTGTGGAACCATCGGAAAGACATTCTCAAACTTCGGCACCACGAACTCGACAAGCACCGGTCCCGGCGTGTTCAACGCCTCCTGCCATACGGCGCGCGCTTCCTCCTTGGTCGTCGCGCGCAGCCCCTTCACGCCGTATGCTTCAGCCAGCTTGACGAAGTCCGGGCTGCCGGCCAGATCGATATGGCTGTAGCGGCTGTCATAGATGAGCTCCTGCCACTGGCGCACCATGCCGAGCACCTGGTTGTTGATGACGACGATCTTGACCGGGATGTTGTTGATCGCGCAGATCGCCAGCTCCTGCGAGCACATCTGCATGCCGCCGTCCCCGTTGATGGAGATGACGAGCTTATCCGGATGCGCCATCTGCACGCCGATGGCGGAAGGGAAGCCGAAGCCCATCGTGCCGAGTCCCCCGGAGGTGATGAGAGAGCGCGGATTCCTGAACTTGTAGTACTGCGCCACCCACATCTGATGTTGGCCGACGTCGGTGGTGATGAACGCTTCGCCATTGGTCGTCTCGCTGATCATCTCGATGACGTATTGCGGCTTCAGCTGATCCTCCGCATCCTTGTAACGCAGCGGATACTGCGCCTTCATCTCGGCGATGCGCTGGATCCAGGCTTCGGACTTGGCAGGCCTTGCCTTCAGGTTGGCCAGCTTCAGCACTTCCTTGACATCGCCGACCACCGGAATCGCGGTCTTGACGTTCTTGCCGATCTCGGCCGGGTCAACGTCGATGTGCGCGATCTTCGCATGCGGAGCGAATCCGTCCAGCTTCATCGTCACGCGGTCATCGAAGCGGGCGCCGATGCTGATGAGCAGGTCCGCGTTCTGGAGCGCGTAGTTCGCCGTCTTCGTCCCGTGCATGCCCGGCATGCCCATCGACAGCTCATGGGCGCTCGGGAACCCGCTCAGGCCGAGCAAGGTGGTCGTTACCGGGATGCGCGTCTTGGTGACGAATTCCATCAGCTCCTTGGAAGCATCCGCATAGACGATGCCTCCGCCCGCCAGGATCACCGGACGCTCCGCCTCCTCGATCGCAGCCAGCAATTTGTCAACCTGCATCTTGTTCGGATAGACGGTTGGCTTGTAGGTCGGCAGCTCGATCGTCTCCGGATAGATGAACGTCGTCTTCTGATTGGACACGTCCTTCGGAATATCGATCAGCACCGGACCCTTGCGGCCGGTGTTGGCGATATGGAACGCTTCGCGGATGATGCGGGCCAGGTCCTTGACATCGCGCACCAGGTAGCTGTGCTTGGTGATCGGCATCGTGATGCCGATGATGTCGGCTTCCTGGAAGGCGTCCGTGCCGATGAGCGATGTGGCGACGTTGCCGGTGATGCAGACGAGCGGCACCGAATCCATATAGGCGGTGGCGATGCCCGTTACCAGGTTCGTCGCCCCCGGACCGCTCGTCGCGATGCAGACGCCGACCTTGCCGCTGGAGCGCGCATAGCCGTCCGCCGCGTGAATCGCGCCTTGCTCATGGCGCGTGAGCAGATGCTTGAAATCCGGGTTGCCGTGCATCGCATCGTAGATGTACAACACAGCCCCGCCCGGATAACCGAAGACGCACTCAACACCTTCCAACAACAAGGTGCGGAGCAGGATCTCGGACCCGGTGATCACATCAGGCTGCAGCAGCCGCTGACGCAGTTCTTCTCTCGACTGGCTTGAAGAAACAACACTCTGAATGCTCATTTCCCTTCCTCCTTCTCATCGGTAATGTGGTTAAACCTTTCGCATGGCCATGCACAATCAGATATTCGATCGAATCAAATAAAAAACCCCTCTCATCCCAGAAAGAATCGGGACGAAAGGGGTTAATCTTCCGTGGTACCACCCTGCTTCACCGCATGCCTCACAGCGTGCGGCCTTATCAGGTGCGTGCAACGCACCCAAGCGCGATTAACGTGCGCCAATCCGGTTCCCCCTAATAGGCGCCAACCAGGCGACGACCGTTCAGGGAAACGGCTCCGAGGTGAGCTCGTATATAAGGGATTAAGGCATCGGTTTCAGCTGCTCCTCTGCTCTCTGTTCATAATTGCCCTTATAACTTCGTCCTCATCATAGCCGATCTTGCTATAAGCCATGTATGGACACATGTTGACGTGCCATGTTTAACGCTTATTATATGCCACGCCGTAAAATATAGTCAATACCTTTTATCAAGGTTATCGAATTTCCTTATGCGTTAACTTTCTCCTTGGCGATGCCTACCAGCTGCGAGAATGCCTGCGCGTCGTTGACAGCCAGATCAGCCAGCATCTTGCGGTTGATCTCCACGCCAGCCAGCTTCAGGCCATGCATCAGCTTGCTGTAGGAGATGCCGTTGTTGCGAGCCGCAGCGTTGATGCGCACGATCCACAGGTTGCGGAAGTTGCGCTTGTTCTGACGACGGTCGCGGTATGCGTAGCTGAAGGACTTCAGCAATTGCTCGTTGGCTTTTTTGAACAGTCTGTGCTTCGCACCGTAGTAACCCTTGGCCAGCTTGAGAATCTTTTTATGTCTGCGGCGCGTGACGAAACCGCCTTTAACTCTTACCATTGTGTTCTACCTCCTAAGGTCGTTTCAGATCATTATTTGACGTAGGCAATCAGTTGCTCGATGCGCTTGGCGTCGCCCTTCGACATGATGGCGCTGCCGCGAAGATGTCTCTTCTGTCCAGGAGACTTGCCCTCCAGCAGATGTCTTCTGTAAGCGCGATTTCTCTTGATCTTGCCCGTGCCGGTCTTGCTGAAGCGCTTAGCGGCACCGCGATGTGTTTTCATTTTTGGCATGGTATTTCATCCTCCAGTCATGGGTTATAAGTACGGTTACTTCGATTCCTTGGGCGCCAAGATCATAATCATGCTGCGGCCTTCCAGCTTGGGATGACGCTCGATGGTGCAATGCTCGGCAGCCAGATCCGCCACGCGGTCCAGCACCTTCTTGCCGATGTCCGCATGGGTAATCTCCCGGCCGCGGAATCGGACGGAGCATTTCACCTTGTCGCCTTCCTTCAGGAATTTGAGAACGTTGCGCATCTTTGTCTGGAAGTCATGCTCCTCGATGGTCGCGCTGAAGTTGACTTCCTTCACCTTGACGATCTTCTGATTCTTGCGCGCTTCCTTCTCTTTCTTCTGGGATTCGTAGCGGAACTTGCCGTAATCCATGATCCGGCAGACAGGCGGTTTCGCCTGCGGCGCTACGGCCACCAGGTCCAGATTGGCGTCCATCGCCATCTGCAACGCTTCCCGGAATGGCTTGATCCCGATCTGTTCACCGTCAGCCCCGATCAATCGCACTTCACGAGCGCGAATGTCGTTGTTAATCAGATGATCTCTAGTAATAATGTGCCACCTCCAAAGTAGGAATCCCGAGATACCTCGAGTCAAAGTACCGTGCTTGTGTAAATTCGCCTGCATACAAAAAAGGATGCGAGCTCTCGCCCACATCCTTGATTGGTCAATCCTCATCCGCACGAATCCGCTCGATGCCACGCCATGCGCGAGACACAAGGGATCCGATCCGGAAATATGATCCAATAACCAGCCGACATGCAGCATCGGTCAGGTGAGAAGCGGGCGCTTCTACTTCGTTCACGGTGTTGTTCACCAAATGATCTTATCACGATCGCATTATGTTGTCAACCCATCGCCTCATGATTTTGGCACATTCTGCAGTTGATCACCGGGCCCATCCCCGGGGGTGTGCGATCTCCGGCGCTTCACCTGTGCCGGCCGCTGTTTCGGCGATCGCTTCACCTTCACGCATCCCATCAACCTTTGCGCCTGTCCTGCGTCTTCTTACCCAGGCTGCTATCCGCACCGTTTGCCGCTCCGACCGGTTGAACCATTGGCACGAACTGCATCCAAGCTCCTCTGCGCGATGCCCGATTCTAACGGAACGTCAATCCGCTATGTTGCCCGTTCGTGGCATTTTGCCAGGGCTAACGGAACGTCGTGCCGCTATTCCTCGATTTCGCTTCCACTTGCACGCCAAAAATCTAAACGAACGGATCTGTATTCCGTTAGCATCCCAGCATGAGCGCGAGCCGGTTCAACGTCTTGACTGCATCCCAGGCACGCCAACCGCACGTGCAGCGTGCAAGCCGATTCCCTCAGAAGGATGTGCCGATCAAGGCGTTACTGTATCCACACGGTTATCCATGCATGTGCGAAACGAACCAGCATGCATATCATGGCGAATCCGACAGCCTCAGTGCCATAAGAGCAGCACCGTCACCCTTTCCATCGTGTTCGGGTGCAGGAGCACCGCCAGCATCTGTCGTTCGGCGCCCGGAACGAGATTCTCAGCCCGTGATAAAAGCCGGTTGTTGCACATACATTCATAGGAAGACCGACTGGACTTGAACGAAATAACAGATGCATTTTCCACCTGTTCAGTGTAATATTTTATTTGGAGGGATATGCGATGGCCCGAGTTGTATCATGGCTGTACAATAAAGAGCTGCGGCTTTTTCTCTATATCAATCATAAATTGCACCACGCATTCGTACAATATATCCTGAATATTATCACGCATGTCGGCGGAGCTGCCTTTACGATTGTCACCACGCTCAGCATTGCGATATTTGCCGGCGGAGAGCTCGGCAAGACAGGCTGGCAAGCGTTTGCCGCCCTTGCATTCAGCCATGTACCGGTCGCCATCATCAAGCGTCTGTATCCCAGACTGCGGCCTTATCTGGTACTGCCCAGGACCAATATCGGCAAACAGATGCTGAAGGATCATTCCTTCCCGTCGGGACATACGACCGCGGTGTTTGCCAGCGCGACACCGTTCATCCTTGCTTTTCCGATGATCGGCTTCATCCTCATTCCTGTCGCTTTTGTCGTAGCTTTCTCACGCATCTATCTGGGTCTGCACTATCCGTCGGACTGTGCCGCAGGCATGATCATCGGAACCGGCGCAGGCTATCTGTGCACGGCTTTCATCTGAAAGCGCCTGAACGACTGGACAACATAGGTAGGAATCAAGCAGCATTATTTGAAAAGGATGCGTGACCCCATTGAGAAAGAAAAGAGTTCTCCTTTTATCGGAGGGGTTCGGCAAAGGCCATACCCGAGCAGCGCATGCCATCTCGCATGGACTCAGCCAGCTGTCACCCGATGTTCATGCGAAAGTGCTGGAATTGGGCGCATTTTTGCATCCGACGATCGCTCCCATGATCTTCAATGCATATCGCAAGACGGTCACCAACCGTCCCAAGCTGTTCAGCATGCTGTATCGCTCGCAATACAACAAATCCCTGAATCGCGTCGCCCAGCTGGCGCTGCACCGAATCTTCTACGCGCAAACGCTGAACGTCATCGAGCAGCTTCATCCGGATATCGTCATCTCGACGCATCCCTTTCCGGGCAATGTGGTCTCGAGGTTGAAGCGTTCCGGCGTGGAGGTGCCACTGTGTACCGTCATCACCGATTACGACGCGCATGGCTCGTGGATCAATTCCGGCACGGATCTGTATCTGGTCTCGACGGTCGAGTTGCGCAACAAGCTGATCAGCAAGGGAGTTGCGCCCGAATTGATCGAGGTTACGGGCATTCCCGTTCACCCGAGCTTCTGGCATAAGCATGACAAGGACAAGGTCCGCGAGGAGCTCGGCTTCCTCAACATGCCGACCGTGCTCGTCATGGGCGGCGGCTGGGGGATCCTGAATCGCATGGACGTTCTCGAAAACACCGTCAAATGGCGGGAGCATCTGCAATTCATCGTCTGTCTTGGCGATAACGACAAGGCTCGTGAAGAGCTGCTCGAGAATCCGATGTTCCGCCATCCGCACATCCATCTGATCGGCTTCACCGACCAGGTGCACAAGCTGATGGACGCCTCGGACCTGCTGATCACGAAGCCGGGCGGCATGACGTGCACGGAAGCGATGACGAAGCGGCTCCCGATGCTGGTGTTCGAGGCGATACCCGGTCCCGAACAGGAGAATCTCCAGTATTTCATCAACAACGGGTATGCCGAGACGATCGACGGCATGGAAACCCTGGATCGATGGTTCCACATGCTCGCCCATGATCCGGCGGAGTTCGAGCAGCGGAAGCAGGAATACGAGCGCAAGATGACGGGCTACAGGCCGCAGCGCTGCGTGGAGAGGATCCTGCAATTCCTCGACGAGGTCGTCGAGGCGAATCGATCCTGGGCGAACGCTTAACACCGCAGCCCCGCATAACGAAGAGGCTGTCCGGAAAGTCAGATGAGACTGACCGATGGATGGCCTCTTTTTGTTGGTCTGGTGGTCAGCGCGGTGTC